>CALDSP010000062.1 GCA_937924465.1 uncultured Leptospiraceae bacterium | reverse complement strand
CTATCCCCTTTTTATTTTCAATACTTTTTAGTTGAATGTCTTTTTACCAATATATTTTTTTATTTTAAAAACATTTCAACAAAACTTAGTTGTGATTTTTTTCATAACTTTTTAGAGGGTATAAGATAAATAAAAAATGGTGGGTAAAAATAAAAAAGCCTAGGTAAATTACCTAGGCTCTTAAAAAGAGGCACGTTAAATTAGGAGCGTTTACTCATTGCGTAACGTCCAAAGAGAGCAATTGCTGCAATAGCTGCAATCGCTAAACCAAAAGCCGTTGTGTGGTTTTTAGCAGTTCTTACTAAGTAAGCTGCTAAGGTTTGTTCTTCATTTTTATACATTGCAAATCCACCACTTAAATAGGAATAGCTAACTTCAATATTAGCACCTTCTGCAGGCCAAGCTGAGCCAGAGAATACAATTGTATTAGTTGAGCTATTATATGTCCAACCGTTGCTTGCATCTTGATCTATCGTATTTCCATTTACTTTTACAACAATTGTACTAGCAATTGGAGTTTGAGTAAGAACATAGCTACTAGAAGAAGCTGCTGCTTGGGTTGCAATGTTATCTAATATATCAGAATAATCTGTATTGCAAATAGAAGCAACTGAACCCCCTGTAGCTTCTGCTAATTGTTTGTAAGCATCGTGTCCATTATTAACTGAATCTGCAGACGTAGAACCAGAAGAGCAAGTTCCGGGCTGTCCACTTGCATTGAGTCCAATGATAGCAAACACTTTATGGTTATTTTGTGTAAATATATTATCGCTATAATTGTAGGCAGTATAGTTAGGAACATTTATGCATGGTGGATTTAAATAATATGTATTTGGTTCGCTAGCGTTACCATCAATATAGCATTGATAGCCATCTCCTTCGTCAGAAAGAATGACAAATACAAGTTTAGCCCCACTTCTTGGTTCAATAGTTGGAGTAACTGCACTGATAGTTGTTCCAGGCATTGTAGGCACTCCACCTAAAGCTCTCTCTGCGAAGAATATACCACTTTCAATTCCACATCCACTAATTCCAACAGAGTTTACGTTGCTGCTAAAGGCACTTGCAGGATTGGAATCGGTTTTATATACCCAACCAGTACCCCAAAGTTCCCAAGCTTTTTTCGCCGCTGTTCCTGTAGGATTGAGAGTACATCGATTAGAACCATTACTACCAGTTGTAATTACACCTAAACGATAATCAACGTGTTTATTGCTTAGAATATTAACAAAGGTTGTTGCATTGTTCACAACACTTGCCTGTTCTTGGCTCATAGAACCTGAGTTATCTACAACCCAAACAAAATCTACTTTGGGATCAGGTGTTCCAGTGAAGTTATCTGTTTTTGCCAAGATAGAAGAGCCTGTTGGAACAATACTTGTTCCATTGATCAAACTTGTAATTGTAGCTTGGTTAGCAGTGTAATTGTCTGCTCGGCTTACTCCTACAGCCACTAGTTCATCTCCACTAGAACTGTAAGTAGCTTGAATGATGACTCGGAAACTTGTGTCGCTTTGCTCATTTGCTCCAGAACTTGGGAAATTCGTCACACTTCCACTTGGAATGCTTTTTCCAATTACAGAAATTAAATGATTGGATAATCCTGTTACTGTCGTAGAAGACTTAGTCGTCATAGATAAGTCATACACAATAGAACAGTTTGGATTCGTTCCAATTACGGGAGCTGAAATTTGACTCCATGCATTGATTAAATCGGGAGTATCACTTGCCATAGCTGTAAGAATTGCAGAGCCAAAATGCGTACAACCAGCAGGTCCACCATAAGTTACAGTACTAACAAATCCAGCCACTTCAGCGGGATTTCCAGTGTAAGTGATACCATTAAAATCACCGGAAGGTTGTTGAGAAGTTGTAGAAAGTCCATCAGGGAGACTTACTGTATAGCTTCCAACGTCATGATTTGTAGTTTGAGCTACTGTAGTAGTTCCTACTTGTAAACTTACACCGTTTGAAGTCACACTGCCAAGAGAAGCAGTAATGTTTGTTGTTCCAGTGGCTTGAGCGTAAACAACACCTTTGTTGTTTATACCATTTCCAATAAGAGCTTTGGAGGAATCAGACGAATTCCATGTTACAGAGTTTGTGATATTTTGAGTTTTGCCGTTGTTATATGTTCCAATAGCCGTATATCCTGCTGTTCCTCCTACATCAAGATTTGAAGGACCGGAAATTGTAATGGCTGTAAGAGTGGCTGCCTCCACCGTTAAGTTTGCCGTTGCCGAAACTCCAAGTAAACTAGCAGTAACAGTAGCATTTCCATTAGCTAATCCATAGGCATGTCCTGCTGTTCCATAAGCATTGCTTACACTCAATGTAGAAGAATTAGAAGAAGACCATGCTACCGAATTGGTTACATCTGCCGTTGTTCCATCGGAATAAGTTGCAATCACAGTAAGAGGTCTTGTGGTTCCTTGAATTATGCTGTTATTCCCATTTGTTTGAATAGCAAGTGAAACCAAGGTTGCACTCGAAACTGTAAGGTTTGCACTACCAGAGATTCCTCCCAACGTTGCAGTGATGGTGGAAGTTCCCGCGCTTAAAGCTGTTGCAAGACCTTTGTCACTACCTGCACTGTTATTGATACTTGCTACTGCACTAGAAGAACTTGACCAGGTCACTGCTTGAGTTATGTCTTGAGTAGAACCATCGGAATAAGTTCCAATTGCAGTAAATTTATGAGTAGCTCCGGCTCCTATGTTTACGGCACCTCCAATAGAAATAGAAACTAAACTTACGGAATTTACTGTAATAGGACGAGTTCCTGTTTGTCCTCCATACGTAACAGAAATTGTGGCACTGCCACCCCCATTTCCAGATACAATTCCATTTGAATTTACACTAGCAGTTCCACTATTCGAAGATGTCCATTCTCCTACATTTGTGATGTCAAGTGTGCTTCCATCGTCAAAGATTGCTACTGCAATAAATTGGGTTGCTCCACCTACAGCAATTGAGGGAATCGAAGTAATTTGGATACTTGTAATTGTTTTATTGACAACGTTTAAAGTTGCGGTCGCACTCATTCCTTCAGTGGAAGCAGAAACGGGATTACTTCCTACAGCAGTTCCACGAAATACTCCTTTTCCTCTCACTTCTCCAATAATATTGGCTACAGTTCCAGAAGAATTTTTTGCAGTAGAAGAATCTCCTATACTCCAATTCACTGTATCAGTAACATCTTGTTTCGTTCCATCTTCATAAACAATTGTTGCTTTATAGCTTGCATCTCCCCCTACGTTCACAGTATTGACTGGTGGTGTAATGGTTAGAGACTTTGCTTTTGATCCTGTGGCAGAAGTTGATATACTTCCACTTGGTTTAGCGTCTTCATCTAAAATAGCGTTAAAAGAGAAAACAGCTTTCTGCTTTTTTTTCTCTCCGCTACATCCAAAGAAAGACAAGAGTAGAATTGTTAAACTAATTATTATTCTCATGTTTTTTTACTCCTCCTGTAGTTATGACGAAATTTAAAAACATTTCATTACAAAAAGAAATGCAGATTTTTCTAGTAATTACAACATGGTTTTATGAAATTAGAGTCTTTACGGTTTTTAAATTTAGTACAAGTTCGTAAAATTGCTGAAGAATTTGGAACTCCCGTTTTTATTTATTCAGAAAGTGAGATTTTAAAACGAATTGAAGCTGCAAAAAGTTTTCCAAATGCTTATGGACTGATAGTCCGTTATGCAATGAAAGCAAATCCTAACTCGAATATACTAAAAATCATGTTACAAAATGGAATATTTTTAGATGCAAGTTCCATTTATGAAGTAGAGAGAGCTCTGAAAATTGGCTATCCTGCTAATAAAATTTTACTTACTTCCCAAGAACCTCCCAACTCAGAAAAGCTCAAAGAAATAGTCAATCAAGGAGTTGAATTCAATGCTTGTTCTTTGCATCAATTAGAATTATATGGAAAAAATTTTCCAAATACAGAGATTTCTATAAGATTTAATCCGGGTTTAGGATCAGGACATACAAAAAAGACAGATGTAGGTGGCAAAGAATCTTCTTTTGGAATTTGGCATGAATTTATTGATAAAGTAAAAAATTTATTGCAAAAATATAATTTAAACGTTAAGCGAGTACATACCCATATTGGTTCTGGAAGTGATCCCGAAGTTTGGAAGGCAGTTGCAAAGTATACTTTAGAGTTTGCAGAAATTTTTCCTACAACTCAAATTGTAAACTTAGGTGGAGGATACAAGGTAGCAAGAATGTCCGATGAAAAATCCACAGACTTTCAACTCATTGGAGAACCAGTAAAACAACAATTTATTGAATTTTTTGAAAAACATGGAAGAAAACTCCAATTAGAAATTGAACCTGGGACTGCCTTAATTGCAAACTGTGGTTCGTTGATTTCTGAAATTGTAGATATTGTCAACACGGGAGAAAATGGATATACCTTTGTAAAATTAAATACAGGAATGGATGCGAACACAAGACCCTCTTTATATGGCGCAAGACATCCTCTAGTTGTAATTGGGCGTAATGAAAATCAAAATCATTTTCAAGAATATGTTGTAGTGGGTCATTGTTGTGAAAGTGGAGATTTGTTTACTCAAAAAATGGGAGGAGAACTAGAAACCCGTCTTTTACATAAAGCAGAAATTGGAGATTATATAGTTATGGAAGGAGTAGGGGCATATTGTTCTGGAATGTCTACCAAAAATTATAATTCCTTTCCAGAGACCCCAGAAGTCTTGCTTGAGCAAAATGGAAAATTTCGACTCATTCGCAAACGACAAACTCTAGATCAAATTATCCAAAATGAAGTTTAACTTTTTAACATTTAAAAATATTAAATTTTTTGAGTAATGTGTACAGCTTTAATTTATAGGAATTTACAAACTAAAGAATTTGGTTTAGGTTTCAATAGAGATGAATCTTTTCTACGAAAAAAGGCAAAGTTTCCAAGTTATTATGAATCCAATAATTTAAAAATCTTATCTCCTAGGGATGGAGATTATAATGGAACTTGGATTGGAGTAAACAGCAAAGGTGATGTTTACGCAATTTTAAATCTATATGAAGTAAAAATTGTATCAATTGCTAAACCAATTAGTAGAGGTTGGTTAGTGAGTCAGCTTTTAGAACAGAAAACCTCTATTCAAAATTTGAATAAGGAGTTTTTAAGAGATTTTTTACCATTTCGACTAATCTATCTTACTCTTGAAAGAACTTATCTTTTTACGTGGGATGGGAAAGATTTAGAAATTCAACAAGATGAAAAAGATTGGCAAGTTTATGCAAGTTCTGCCCTTCACGGAAAAGAAGCTGAAAGAATTCGAAAACAAACTTTTGAAAAAAATTTTTTACAAAACTTAACTCATAATTTTACACAAATTTCTAAAAACTATCTTTCTTGTCATATACCAGAAAAAGGAAGTTTATCTCCTTGTATGCATAGAGATGTAGCCCATACAGTTTCACAAACAATTATTTATATTCAAAATAGAATTGCTCATTTAGAATATAAAGATGGACAACCCTGTGAAGAAAAGGATTGGACTTCTTATTCATTGAATTTAATTTAGATATATGAATTCAGTATTTCGAAAAATTGGAATTGGTGCAGGAATTTTTTTTATTACTGTGGTTGGAATCGGTCTTATTTTACCAAGACATTTTTCTTTAGAAAGACAAATTATAATTTCTCTTAGTGTCGAAAAGCTTTTTGACTTATTGCTTGACTTGGAAGAGTTTCAAAACTGGTCCCCATGGAATGAATCCGATCCTGATTCTCAAATTAGTTTTGGAGAAATAAAAAAAGGTTTAAATGCTTCTTTTTCATGGAAAGGAAAAAAATCTGGTTCAGGAAAAATGAAAATTATAGAAGTGGATTTTCCAAATAAAATTAAAACGCAACTAGAGTTTGAAGAAGGAGGAAGGGCTTTTTCTTCTTGGATATTTGCTCCTAGTGCGGAGGGAACTTCTCTCACTTGGGATTTTCAAATGGATAATGAATTTGATATTTTTTCAAGGTATTTTAGTTATTTTTTTTTGGAAAACATGCTTTCCAAAGATTATGAAAAGGGTCTGAGCAATTTGAAGAAATATCTAGAATGCAGAAAATAATTTTTATGAAAAAAATCTTTTGGCTTTTTCTAATTTTATTCTCTCCTATCTATTCTTCAGATTGGAAAATAATTTCAGAAAAAACTTTTTTTAAAGAATTTCAAAAAAAATTATTTATAAAAATACTCAAAAACAAACAAAAAAAATTTCATTGGAATTCTGAACTCCTTGTTCCCTATTCTAGTTGTGGAGAAGATTTTCCTATTCTCCCCGGAGGATTTCCTTGTTCCTTTCTCTCTGACGAAATTTCCAGTGGTGGAGAACCACTTGTTATGGATGTAGAGGGTGGAAAGATTGAACTTAAAATTTCAAAAGAGAATTCTAATTTTGGAGGAAAGGTTTTCTTAATTTCTGATGAAGAAGAAAAAGATAGAAATGAATTCTTAATAGTAGCATTTTACAATAAACAAAACTATATTTCACATTACTTTCATAAAAATTATCTTGTAATTTTTCAATGGAAAGGTGAAAAGAACGCTCCAACTCTCACAAAAATCTATGAAATTTGGCTGAATTCAGAAAATCAAATTTCCAACATAAAAAGGATAAGTTTTTAATGCAAGGTTATTTAAGAATGATGAGGCATGAAAACTTAGAACCTGTTAGCTACTATTTTAGAGTATTAGAATATTCTAATAAACAAAAAAATAAAGCCAGTGATGAAAAAGAAACTACCTTAAAACTCAATGATTTACTTGGAAAAAAAATTAAACTTGAATTTTTAAATGAAATTCGTTGTGTAAATTGTGGAGCTATTACGAAAAAAAGTTTTAATTCTGGTTCTTGCTATAAATGTTTTATTACTCTAGCAGAAAATGATCTTTGCATTTTAAAACCTGAAACCTGTCATTTTCATTTGGGAACTTGTAGAGAACCAGAGTGGGGAAAGTCCCATTGTTTTAAAAAACATATTGTCTATCTTGCAAATACAAGTGGTTTAAAAATAGGAATTACCAAAGAAAATCCATATTCTAACAGATGGGTCGATCAAGGGGCTACAGAAGCTCTTCCTGTTTTAGAAACTGAATCTAGATTTGAAGCTGGAAAAATAGAAGTTGAATTTGCTAAATACATTTCTGATAAAACATCTTGGAAGAAATTAATTTCTTGCGAACCTCCTAAAATTGATTTAATTGGAAAGTTAGATGAACTTATGAACTTAGTAAATTTAGAAAAAACAAATTCTAAATATACACTTTTGTCGCATAACGTAACAAAGATTTCTTATCCTATTTTAGACTATCCTAAAAAGAAGGTTTCTCTCAAACTTGATCCTCAAAAACCAATTGAAGATAAATTTGTTGGTATTAAAGGACAATACTTACTTTTTGAAAATGGAGCAATTAATTTACGAAGCTATGAGGGATACTTAGTAAAGCTTAGCGCCTAACGTAAAATCTGAAAATTTGTGAACTCTTTATCTTTTAGAATTTCTTTAGTGGTTATTTTATCTACTCTAGAGAGCCCGTTTCCCTTTTTTAAAATAGCAGTGAGCGTTTTTAATTCTTCTTCTGTTGCATCGGTTATAATTTCTACCGTTCCATCGGGAAGATTTTGAGTAAATCCAACTAATCCTAATTTTCTAGCTTCTGTTTGCACAAAATAACGAAATCCTACTCCCTGTACTCTTCCTAAAACAATGATCTGAACTCGTTTTTTCATATCCTAAAATTTGGAAGATATTTTTTTATAACGTTTTTCTACTTCACCAAGGTAAATGCTTTCTTTAAAAGGGGATCTATGTTTTTGAGAAAGAAAAATCTCATAGTACTTTTTTGCTCTTTCTAAATCTTTTACTTCGGGAACTTTTCCCTCTTCGTAAATTCTACCCGATAAATAAATTGCATCATCATAATATTCTGAATCTTTAAATTCCAAAATAATTTTAGAAAGGTGATCCAAAGCAGGCAAGTAATCTTCTAGTTGGAAAAGAAGGTTTCCAATAGCCCAAGAAGTTTTTGGTAAAATAGGATTTGCCTTCTCTTGAGATTGAGGCGCTTCAGTTAAAATAAATAAGTAAATAGCTAAACTTTCTTCTTTTTCTTCTTTTGTTTTAGCAGAGTTATGAAGACCCATAGCAAGTTCAAAATATGCTTCAAATTTCTGTTCCGGATTTTCTAAACTTTCAATTAAACTCTTGGCTGCTTGGATTTTTCTTTCTTTGGCATATAAACGAATGAGTTCTAATTTAGATTTATAATTAGCAATTCCTTCTTCATTAGAGGCAGAGTTGTAATCTGGCACTGCTCTTGTTTCATCTTTGCGGTTTAGGTGATAATTTGCTCTAAGATAAGCCCCTCGATTTAAATTTTGATTAGAGTCCTTTGCTTTTATTTTTTTCTTTGGAGGCAAATTAGGAAGACCTGAACTAGGTAGAGACTCTTCTAAAGATTCTGAAGTTTGAGGAGGAATCACTTCTTTTTCTTGGATTTGAAAATCTACCTCTCCTTCTTCCTCTGGAAAGGGAAGACGAATTTCTGAATGTAAAGCTGTGAAGAAAAAAGCTAAGCTAATTATAAGTTTCATAAAATCCTCATGGAAATAATCTTTCTTGTTTTTGTGACTTCGGGATAAGTCTATTTTTAGAATTAGATGAGGTGGAAGGAGTAAATGAACCTTTTGGTTTTCTTTCCAAAATTCTATAATTGTAGTTTGGTGTTTCTTTCAAAGTTCTGTCATAATAGTTGGGAGCTTCTAAATTGGAATCTATTTCGAATTTATCCTCTTTAGATATAGAAACTGGTAACCTTTGAGATTTAGATATATCCTCAATAGGGGGACCTGAAAGTTCTTGTTTGGGTTTGAATTCTGCGTCCCTTTTCATGAGGGACTCGTCTGGTGTAGAGGTGGTTGGAGGTTCAGGAGGTTCTCGACTTGGAAAAATTTTTTCAATTTCATGGAGTGATTCGGTATAAATACTAGAGGTGTCTGGAATTACTACACTTCGATTGTTTCGATTATGAGTTCTTTCAATTTCTTCTTGAAATAAGGTTTTCGTATCCTTTCCTAGTTCTTGTCCTTCTTGTTTGGCAGAAGCATAACCTTCTTTAGCACCATAGTAAATCCCGAATAAAATAATCAATCCAGCAATTGCATACATAACATGAATGATTGGTCTTAAAATTTTTTCTGGAATTTTTTCGATGAGATTATCTATGAAGTCTCGAACTGTATAAATGCTAAACTTTTTGTAATTCATAATATAGTGAATAACTCAAAAGAAAATTCTTATTATAAGATCGGAAACTTTTATAAAATTGTCAACAATTTATGCAATTTTTTCCTTTGACTTTATGACAATGAGGGACTGTTCTCGTTTTCGAATTGCCTCCTCCGTAACAATTACTTCTTGGACATCATCTCTAGAAGGAATATGAAACATAAGATCCATCATAATGTCTTCCACAATAGCTCTCAGTCCTCTGGCTCCTGCTTCACGTTTAATAGCTTCTTCAGCTACAGCTTGAATGGCTCCCTCTGTAAAACGAAGTTTGACTCCTTCAATTTCAAAGATTTTTGCGTATTGTTTGAGAATAGAGTTTTTAGGCTCTACAAAGATTTTTTTGAGAGTTTCTATATCTGCCTCTTCTAACGTGGTAATGATTGGAAGGCGGCCAACAAATTCGGGAATAAGTCCAAATTTAAGTAAGTCCTCGGGTATAACTTGCTTTAAGATTTCGTTTTTGTTTTCACTTATTTTTTTTGTTTCAGAATCAGCATAAAATCCTATAGCTTTTGTTCCAATTCGAGAGCTGATGATTTTTTCTAAGTCTACAAAGGCTCCCCCACAAATAAATAAAATATTTTTTGTATCTATAGGAATATATTCTTGGTGAGGATGTTTCCGACCTCCTTGTGGAGGAACATTGGCTATAGTGCCTTCAATAATTTTCAAAAGAGCTTGTTGGACTCCTTCTCCGCTCACATCTCTTGTAATAGAAGCACTGTCACTTTTACGAGAAATTTTATCAATTTCATCGATATATATAATTCCAAGCTCTGCTCGCTTGGTGTCGTTGTCCGCATTTTGTAGAAGTTTTAAAATAATATTTTCAACATCCTCACCTACATAACCAGCCTCAGTTAGTGTAGTAGCATCTACAATAGCAAAAGGTACTTTCAAAATTTTGGCTAAGGTTTGAGCTAATAAAGTTTTTCCACTTCCTGTTGGACCTATCAGTAAGATATTTGACTTTTCCAACTCTACATCATTTTTAGGGTGGTTAAAATTGATTCTTTTGTAGTGATTGTAGACAGCGACAGACAAAGCCTTTTTTGCTTGTTCTTGTCCTATTACGTATTGATCTA
>CALDSP010000061.1 GCA_937924465.1 uncultured Leptospiraceae bacterium | reverse complement strand
AAACATGGAAAACTCATAAGCCTGATGTTTTACTCATTTATACAACTGATATAGATACAATTCACCATGAAAAAGGGGTTTATTCGAAAGAAGCAGAAAAAGCAATGGAAAAAATCGATAAACTAGTTCAAAAAGTAATCGAAGAAATAAATTTATTTCAAACTCCAGAACTTGGATTCATGATTGTTTCTGATCATGGATTTAAAGAGGTAAAACAAATTTGTTATCCGAATCAGGTTTTTGGAAATTCAAACTCGACAAAGTGGAAGTATTATTTTAAGACCAATGGAGGAATAGCTGTTTTAGTAAAAAATAAAAATGAAAAGAAACTAAGTAAAAAAGAACTTTATAAAATTCAACAAGAAATTATGGAGAATTGTCCTGGAGCTTATGCTGTTTATGAAGGAGATGATTATAAGTATTTTAAAAAAAATTTTTTTCCAGAAGGTTTAATGTTTCTTTATACTTATGAAGAAATGACATTTTCAGAAGGTAGAGGAAAATGGTTTCAAATTTTAGATAAAGGTTTTTATAATCATGGATTTATTCCAGAGGATCCAGAAATGAAAACAATTCATTTATTTTATCCACCTTTAAAAGGAGGTAGACACATACGTCACGTGACAGAGGTTATGGAAATTAGCTGTGAATGGTTGGAAATTTCTTGCAGAATTGGAGAGAAGAAATAATCTAAAAATAAATTCCCAATTGAAGTCTGCCCCATATATGATAGTTTGGAAGAGATTTCTGAACTTCAAAGTCAAGTGTAGAAAAAGTCCAAGCAAAATTGACAAAAATGTTTCTTGCTTTGTAGACTGTTCCCAATTGTAAATTTCCATGTAAATTTTTCATTTTATTGCTATAAGGCTTGGTTTTATCAAACTCTCCTTGTAAGTAAAGAAGAGTTAGTAAAGTTTTTTTTTCTTGTAAAGAAATTTCGAGTCGAGTAAATAATTCTTGAAATGCTGCATATCGAATTATGCCGTATAAAGTTGGATCTTGGTATTTGAAAACACTCAAAACACCAAACCAAACTCCAAAGTCTTCAAAATCATAATTTTTTTTCCGAACATACTCTAAAAAAATTCTACCTTCAAATCTAGAAAGAGTCTCTGCTCCATTAAACAAAGTATTAAAAATTAAAAAATTCTGTAAGCTTCTATCAAAATTAGTTTCCTCAAGTAAACTATAATTAAAAAATAAATATCTCTGCATTTTTGTGTAACGTCTGTCATCTAAGATTCCTTTGTAGTCTAATCCTACTTCGTTTTGTTCTCCATGAGACCAATTCCAAGACTCGTAAAATATTCTTGGTTGAATGAAAAAATAAAATTCTTCTTCCTCATCTTCATAGTGAGGATTAGTCCCTGAGTGTTGAATAGAATGAACAGAAAAAGTATTTCTAGAGGCAATTTGACCAAATCTAATTTGAATGCCTAAGTTGAAGTTTTGATTCCAATTTCCCAAGCGAAATCCTAAAGGAATTCCAAAATAAGAATTCAAAGTAATGATATTTAAAAAATCCCAGTGATAAATAGTTTGATTTGGTATTTGATGGGACCAACCTTTAGGAGTGTAAAATGTAAAGAGTTTATGAAAATTTCCTTGTATTGTTTGCCCTTGCGCAAGAGGACCTAAATTTCCAAAAGAAATTTGGTTATTGAAAATAAACTTATTGAAGTAAAATGTATTTGTATTTTTAAAATAAGCTAGCCCAGCGTAAGCCCTATCTTTATTCGCTGGTTCAACAGCTTTGTAGTGTTGAGGTGTGAACATTAAGTGAGTCAAGGAATAGGCATTTAAACTTTTCTGGCAAGAAAAATCTTTAAAACAATTCTTTCCATATCCAAACAGTAAAAGTTTAGATAAATAAGAAATAGGAGAGAACAAGTCTTTGTTTTGGTATTCCACTTGAATCCCACTCGTATAATATCGATCTACAAAGAAAACAAAGCTATCGTTTTCAATAGTAAAATTCAAAGAAGGGTAAGAAGAATCACTAAGTAAATGAGTGAAAAAAAAGAAAAAAAAGTGTAATAGAAAAAAATATTTCATAAATTAGGATTTCCTCACTATTTTATAAAAAGAGTGAAAAAATCCTAAACAAAAAACTAATAATTTCTTACGCAACGAATGTAATATCTATAATCTTTAGGAGCTAGTTTTTCATCTCCCCATTTATCTTGAGCAAAGGAAATAGCATAAGCTGTTTTTCCGAAAGGATCGTTTTCATTGGACCAAGAAGTCCAATAGTAGTCTTGAACTGTACTAGAAAAAATATCATACAAGGAATTTTTTCCAAACACAGTAAAGGTTTTTAACTCAGGACGAGTAGGGACCCTCCAATCAGTAAAATTTCCTGTTCTATCGTTTGCGCAAGTATTAAACGCTTCGCTTACAACTCCTGAGCTTTGATTGATTAAAGCAAAAGGAAAATTTTTTTCATTGCAATCGTGAGTAGGATAGTTACAAAAGGTAAACTTTTCTGCTCCAAACTTTCCAGAATCTGAAGGGGTATACAAAGTTCCAGACACTACTCCCCTGCAATCGTTTTCTGCTAGACGAAAGTCCTGTCCTTGCGAACACCTCTTCCACTCTAAACGATTCGCAGGATCTCTTACCGTACCGTAACTAGTTATTTCTAAGCCTTGTCTGTAGAGCAATCCTGCAAGAAGAGTAGACTGTTCTTCCTCTGGGAAGTATTCCACGTAACGTTTTGGTTTAGCTTCGCAATTCCACAAAAAACTTACAAAAGTAAAAATATAAATAATTGGATTGAATTTCATGATTCCCCCTTAAAATATATGCCCAAAGTTTAGATAAAAATTAGAACCTGCAAATGGTCCCTTGCTGAAATTACTCACGGCAGATTCTCTAGATCTTGCCCATTCTAGATAAATGATGGTAGATTGATTCCATATAATTCTTAATCCTAAACCATAAGAATGTTTGTATTCTTTTAAGTTAACTCCTTTTAAACTATCCCAAGGGCGCCCAAAGTCAAACAAAGGAGCAATATCAAAAGTAAAACCGGGGAGTTCATAAAATCGATATCGCAACTCTAGATTTCCAAAACCCATTACAGGACCTACAAAACGATCTTGAATATATCCACGCAACGTAGTCCGCCCACCTAAACCAGAGAGCCCTCCTTCAGTTCCCCACATGTTTTTGTATTCAAAAAAAGGAAGTGTTCCTTCATTATTCACTAAAGCAACTCTACCAGCAATTACAAATTTATTTACAATTCCTCTCAAAGGACTATAAAAGAAACGAAACTGTCCAAAAGTTCGATTGAATACATAATTGGAACCCCAAGCCTTATCGGAGCGTTCATGAGTCACCTCTGCAAAAATCCCACGGGTCGGATCGGGTTCAAAATCTCTAGAATCGTAAACAATTCCTACTCTAAGGAGATTCACATGCCCTCCCTTGATTCCAATGATTTTTCCTGCCTCAGCGTCTTCTGTGACTTTTGTTTTTCCTTGCACAGTAGGGATGGAAACATTGATAATAGGGAAATCGGTGTCTCCAAAATAGGGATCCTTTGCTTTTTGTAAGGTTCCATCAAAAGTGCGAATAATGTTATTAGACAAACGAGCACCAAGAACACTTCGAACTAGTCCATTTAAATAAGACCTTTCCATGGAAAGTTGGACCTGTGGAGATTCCAATTCATAACGATTGTACATTCTATCTGTGACTTTTTGGTTTTGTAAAGCAGGGATATTTTGATTTACAAAAGCATTGAGATATCTATCGTCAAAATATTGAATTTCGTTTGGGCTACGAGGATCGCGTCTGTATGCTAGAGCTTCTTGTTGTTCTGGAAAAGTAGCATTCGTACGAAGAGGTTGACCGGGTTCGTTCCTGTCTTTGTAGGAAAGACCTTTTAGACTTTGTTCTCCAATTCCGAAATACAAGTTGTTTGGGTTTCTATCATAAATTAAGGCTGCTCTAACTCGCCATTGAGTGTCCAAGAAATAAGGGGCATCCCAATCCAACCAATGATACTGGGCTTTTTTAGTAGTGTTCGATAAATTTAAAAAAAAGCGATGTCTGTAGGGTGTGTAGGCGAAGAAAGGATCATCTTTCGTTCCGTTATTAAATAAAAACACCCTACCCCCAAAACCTGCTCCAGTATTTTGATCACTGAACGGTCCACCAATCCCTGTCACAAACCATCCTTCTTTTTTCTTTTCTAACTCTTGAGGAGAAATCCTCTTTTTGGGATCAATTTCAAAAGGGAGCCTTGGATCAGACTTTGGCTGTTCCTGTGCAAATACAGAAATGGCAAAAGAAATTATAAAAAAAATTGTTAGATTTTTAGTCATAAGCATTTACTCTTCTATGGATTTTTAAATAATTTGAAATTATACTCTATACTTTTTCTTTTTATGTGAGTCAACAATAAAATTACTCTTGACCTTTTTTTTACAAATTTAAAACGTTTTTTTATGCAAGCATTCATACCAGCTAAATTTAACTCTTTTCTTCTTCGAACTGCGGATCTACTCTTCCCAGTTTTATTGAAAGCCATGCACAATATTAGGGAAATTGTCATCCAAGAAGAAGACAAACACATGCTCAGTCAGTTAAAAAATGAAAGACTTCTCTTTTTTTCAAATCATCCTACTACTGCAGAGCCTCCCATAGCTTATCATATCGCAAATATTATTGGAAGTCGTTTTTATTATATGGCTTCTAGGCAGGTTTTTAATTGGGGAGGTGGATTTGTAGGCAAAGCTATTTCAAGAATGGGTGCTTTTTCTGTGATAGCTGGTATAAATGATCGCGAATCTTTAAAAATGGCTCGGGCTTGTTTATCTCAGCCTGGAGGGAAACTAGTTCTTTTTCCAGAGGGAGAGCCCACAAGTGGAGAAAATGATAGCTTAATGCCTTTCCAAGAAGGAGTGGCTGCTTTAAGTTTTTGGGCCTTTGAAGACGCAAAAAAAGTGGATCCAAATGCGGACATTGTTATTTTACCTTCTTTTATTCGTTTTATTATAGATGCCAAAAAAGAAAAAATTCTTGCCGATCTAGATTCTTCTTTAAAAAAATTTGAAAAAAAATTTTCAATCAATCCGGGAAATAAAAACATTTTAAGAAGATTTTTAACTGTTGGAAAACACATACTTTTAGAGGCAGAGGAGACCTACAATATTAAAAATGCTCAATCCCAAGACTTTGATTATAGAATCGGAAGGGTTCGTCATGCGATCTTAAACCAACTTGCAGATAAACTAAAACCAACTAACTTCAACTATGAAGCCGATGCCATCCAAAAACTTCGCGTGATTTTTGCTTGGATTGAAATGATTACAATCAATTATCCTGATCCTAAACTTCCTAAGCTTTCAAAAAAGGAGCTAGAATATTGCCAAAGAGAAGCTATAAAAGCCTTTGACTTTATCGTTATAAAAAGAGATTACTTGCTCTCTCGCCCAACGCCTGAGAGGTTTTATGAATGGCTTACTCGTTATGAGTCTTACGTATTTGGAGAAAAACCTAGAGCTTTAGGAGGAGTACCTTCCCATTTACCGCGAAAAGCATATGTGTTTTTTGCGAAACCATATAAGCTATCAGAATTTTATGGAAATTACAAAAAAGCAAAAAAAGAAACCATTCAAAACATGCTAAAAAAACTCAGACAAGATTTACAACAACTTCTAGATGAAACCTTAGATATGACTCAACCTCTTTTTAAACCTTATGATATAGGAGACTAATGGACTTAAGTAAATTATTTATAGTTTTAGGTATTGTATTTATTTTGATAGGACTTTTTATGAGTTTTTCGAATTATTTCCCTTTGGGAAAACTTCCCGGTGACATTACAATTACAAAAGGAAACTTTACTTTTCATTTTCCTATTGTCACCTCAATTGTTTTGAGTATTGTTTTATCTCTTCTGTTTTGGCTTTTAACAAGATGATTAAAATTTTATCAAATTTACTGTAATTTTAATCTTATTCAATTTTATTTTGTATAATGCTATCACTAGATAGCTTATATCCTAATATTATTACTATTTTAAGATGAAGAAAATAAGTTATAAAAAATCCACTAATTGCAATTACGTTATGTGCTAATAATGTTAAAATATATAAAGCTAAAATATTTACTAAGAATGCAATTCCAGAAATAATGTATTGAATTGTAATGGGAGATTTCCAATCTTTATTTAAAAAGAAAATTTTTAAACTTATAGCTAAAACTTGAATTACAAGGCAGATATAAACACCAATGCTGAATTCTTTTTCAAAAGAAAAAATTTTTTGAATCAAAAAAACAATTAGAATGTAAAAAAAAATTATAACAAAATAATAAGCAATAAACTTAAAAAATGAGATTTTTGATAAATCAATACTTTTCCAAATCATGAAAACTTATGAAGTTTAAAAATTTTTTCTACTAAACATAAGGCAGAATAAACCACAGCAGGAGTTCCCTGCCCGGGAAAAACAGTATCTCCTACTAAATAAAATCCAAAAAAAGGACTTATAGAAGAAGGCATTTGAAATAAGTGAGGTTTAACTGTATGAGGAATTCCTCCAACATATCCTTTGTGGCGTAGAGTATAATCTTCAAAAGTTTTTGGACTTCCGGAAGATAAAAAATATTTTTCTGAACCTAAATGATTTTGAAAATAAGAATCAAACTTATTTAAAATTACTTGGACGACCTCATTTTTGCGTTGTAAATATTGCTCTTTGCTTAGTCCATACCAATCTTTTGGATGAGTATGAATAGAAATTGTAACAGAAGCCTGATTCTCTAAAGCTCTCTCTCTATCTTCTTTGTGACTCAAGGAAACAAAAAATGCGTTTGCGTTACAGTAAGGAATTGGATTTTGAGAATGAATTTGATAATAACAAGTGGGTAAATTAGAAAGAACATTTACTCCAAAATTTATTACAAAAGCAGCAGGTGCTGTGGGATATTTATGGGATAATTTTGTATAATAATTTGCAATCTCTCCTTCTGTAATTTGAGGTATGTTCCAAATGGGTAAATTACAAACTACAATTTCTCCCTCAAACTTTTTATTCTCCTTTGTAGTAACTACATATTCTTTTGAATGAGTTTTAGTTATACGCACAACTTGGGTATTTTTATAAAAGTTTCCTCCTTTCATGAGAAAATGATTTAAAATTTCTTGAGCTGGTTTATACATTCCTCCCATAGGGTAGTAGGTCTCACTAGGATAAGCAAGCCCCATGGCAGCAGTTAATAGGGGAGCTTGTTCTATAGTACTTTGGGTTGTGATTAAAAGTTGCTCTTGTAGAAAGTTTTCGAATTTTTCATTTTGGATTTTGAGTTTTTGTAATAAATTTTTTATAGTTTGAAATGATTGAAGCAAAAGCTTGAAATTAGATAGGTTGGAAATTTTGATTAGTTTTATAAACTCAAATATAGAACTGTTAGAAAAATTTGAGTTTTCAGAAAGAAATTTCCATGCAGATTGATTTATTCTATAAATTATTTCCCAAAAATCTCTTTGTCCCTGTTTGCCAAATTTTTTTTCACATTCGAAAATCCAATCTTGTAAACTTGCATAACGAAAGATTTCTTTCCCATCTTGAAAAATTATCATACCCGGATCTAACTTTAAAAACTTAGGTTGAATTTTAAGCTCTAAAAACAATTTTCCTAAAGGTTGATGAGGTAAAAGCCCACTGAAAGTAGTAGCTCCTACATCAAAAAGAAAGTTTTTTCTGCGAAAAAAAGATGCACACCCTCCTACATAAGAATGAGCTTCTAGGAGAGTAGTTGGAACACCTCTATTTTGAAGAAGGGCTGCAGTAGTTAAACCGCCATATCCTGCTCCAATTACAATTGCTTTTTTCATTTATGCTTGGTATTGAATACTTACCATGATTTCATAAATTTTCTGTAAAGTTTCTGGAGGAATAAGGGGTTCAATTTTTGAAATAAGATGAGAAATATAAGATGACTTTAAAACAGATAGCAAATCTGCGTTTCCATGAAAAACCATTTTATAATTGTTTACAGCATTGTAGTGAATCCATTCACTTCTCCACTCAGACCAAATATTTACAAGTAAATTGATTGTATCTTCCTCTGTAAATTCCTCACCTGTTTTGATTAAATCTAAAAGACTTTTGAGTTTAGTTTTAGCATAATATTTCAAAATTTTAGAATCTTTTTCATTAAGCTCATTCTCTTTTATAATTTCATTTAAAAAAGTGAATAGTTTTTCATTTTGAATGAGAGTTTTAAGGGAAACTTTAATATTCAATTATTTACCCTTGTATTTTACAAATATCCAATTTGTACGACTGTTTTTATCGTGATATAAATGGATGATTACATTAGTCGGTTTCATTTTATAAGTAAATACATAATTAAATACAAGGTTTAGTTCTCTTTTAGCTACACCTTCTTTGAACCTTCCATAAAAAAGTTTATTATTTGTGCATATAGCTACTTGAGTAAAAAAATTTTTTCCAATTGCATTTTGAATTGGAACACCAGCTAACTCTGATTCATAACGATTGTAAATTTCGATGATTCCTTCTTCACTTACTTTAATAATTCCAAAGGGATATGTATCTGCTTCAGAAGCACTTAAAAAATTAAGTCGCTCTAATAAATTTCTATCTACAAATGTTTCCATGATTTACTCCAATTTTAATGATTCTTCTTTTTCTTGGTATAAAACTTCCACTTGGTCTTTTAAATTTTCAATATAATTTTCTAAACTTTCTAGGTCAGTCACTTGATATTTTGAAAATAAATTTTCTAGCTCCCAATAAATGGACTCTAACTGTTGCGTAACGTTTTTTGTGTGTTGAATAAGTCCTTTTAAATCCTCTGTACTGGGAACTTCTGCATTGATGTATTCATTAATCCAATAAATAGGGGATTGTTGGACTTTTAAAACTTCTAGCTTTAATCTTTCCTCAAGTGGTATTTTTTCCCATTCCTCTCTTTTGAATAGCATTGGTTTCTCCTATAAAACATTTAAAATTTCTTCATGAACTTTCAACGATTTTTTTAATTTGAT
>CALDSP010000060.1 GCA_937924465.1 uncultured Leptospiraceae bacterium | reverse complement strand
AAATGAACCACACTCAACACAGGAGTCTCCCGTATAACCTTGAATGATTGCGGTCTCGCGAGAGTCTATGACAGCTGCATTCGATCTGTTTGATTCTGTTTTTGTAAGGACATAAGAATATGAAATAGGACTTGGGGTTTGTTTGATTCCATTAGCATAGTTTACGCTAGAAGTAGTTGGTTTATTTTCCATTTGCTTTTTTCCTTGGCTACCTACCTCATCTCCTTGTAAATCTTCTGGCATAACTTGTCCAAGATCATATCTTCCTAAGTACGTGATTGCAAGTTCTCGGAAAATATAATCAATCACAGAAGTACTCATTTTAATATGAGAATTTCCTGTTACAATTCCATTTGGTTCAAATTTAAAGAAAGTAAACGCTTCTACAAACTCTTCCAAGGGAACCCCATGTTGCAAACCAAGAGAGACTGCAATTGCAAAAGCATTCATTAAACTTCGGAAAGCCGCTCCTTCTTTATGCATGTCAATAAAAATTTCTCCCAGTTGACCATCTTCATACTCTCCTGTACGAAGATAAACTTTGTGTCCTCCTACCATTGCCTTTTGAGTGTATCCTGCACGTCTAGAGGGAAGTTTTCTTCTTTGAGAGATATATCTATAAATAATTTTTTCAGTAGTATGAATGATTTTATTGTCATTAGATTTGGATTCAATTTCTTCTTCTGTAGATAAGTCGATGGTTGAATTTAACGGTTGAGAGAGTTTAGAACTGTCTCTATAAAGAGCATTTGCTTTTAACATAAGTTTCCAAGAAAGATAATAAGCATTTTTCATGTCTTCAATACTTGCTTCTTCTGGAAAATTAATAGTTTTAGAAATAGCTCCACTAATAAAAGGTTGGGCAGCTGCCATAGCTCGAATATGTGATTCATACGAAAGAAATCTTTTTCCGTAACGACCACATTTGTTTGCACAGTCAAACACAGGTAAATCTTTTTCCTTCAAATAGGGAGCGTTTTCAACTGTCATAGTACCACACACATAATCATTCGCTTGACGAACTTGTTCTTTTGTAAAACCTAAATACTCTAAAAGTTGAAAGCTACTAGAATCATAAGTTTCTTTATTTATCTTTAGTGTTTTTGTTAAAAATTCCTCTCCTACAATAAATTTATTAAACACAAAACTTATGTCAAAAGTGAACTGGAGTTCTCTTTCAATTTTTTCTAGCACTTCTTCTGTAAATCCTTTTTCACGTAACGTTTGAAAATTGATAAAGGGAGCTCCTTCTAAACTAGCATGTCCAATGCAATACTTTACTATTGCTTCTATTTCTGCAGGAGAGTAACCTAATTTTTTTAAAGCTAATGGGACAGATTGGTTAATGATTTTAAAGTATCCACCTCCTGCTAATTTTTTATATTTTACTAAAGCAAAGTCTGGCTCAATTCCTGTTGTATCACAATCCATAACTAGACCAATTGTTCCTGTAGGAGCAATCACTGTAACTTGGGCGTTTCTGTACCCGTACATTTCTCCCAGTTTCAAGGCTTCATCTGCGTCTTCTTTAGCCGCATTGAGTAAATATGCAGGACAATGGGAAGAGTCTATTCCCATTGGTTTAATAGTTAAATTTTCGTACTCTTCACTAGGTACATTATATACTGCTCTTCTGTGATTTCGAATGACGCGAAGCATGTGAACTTTGTTTTTTTCGTATCCTTCAAAAGTTCCTAATTCTTTTGCCATTAGAGCTGAAGTTTTGTAGGACGTCATGTGCATAATTGCTGTAATTGCTCCAATGACTCCTAGGGCTTCTTTGGAATCGTAAGGAATTCCCATAATCATTAAAATAGAACCTATATTAGCATAGCCTAATCCTAAAGTTCTAAATTTATAAGAAAGTTCTGCAATTTCTTTAGAAGGAAATTGAGCCATAGTTACAGAAATTTCTAGAATAATTGTCCAAATATAGCAAACATAACGGAAAGCGTCTACATTGAACAATCCATCTTCTTTTAGAAACTTCCCTAAGTTTACTGATGCCAAATTACAAGCTGTGTTATCTAAAAACATATATTCTGAACAGGGATTAGAAGCACGAATCTCTCCATCCTCAGGACAGGTATGCCATTCATTAATGGTAGAATGGTATTGTACACCTGGATCGGCACATGCCCAAGCAGAATAGGCAATTTTTTCCCATAATTCTCTAGCACGTAACGTTTTATATGGTTTGGGTTTTCTATTTTCTCTTTTAGCTTTTTCTAATTCTGTTCTGTAGTAAAGATTCCAGTCTAAGTTTTTCTCTACAGCTTCCATAAAAGAATTGGTTATACGGACTGAATTATTGCTATTTTGTCCAGAGACTGTAGCATAAGCCTCTGATTGCCAATCTGTAGTGAGTTCTTCAAAAAGCAAAGATTCGAAACCTTGTTTTGCCAGTTCAATGACTCGTTTAATATAATTTTCAGGAACTAAAAGTTTTTTTGCATTTTGGATAGCTGTTTTGAGTTCTGCGTTGTGTGATATATCAAACTTATGTTCAGGATTTCCCTTAAATTCATGACAAGCTTTCATAATTGCGTTGAGTGCTCTGTTGTTGTGCATTGAGCCAGTCACTAGAGAAGCTACTTTCTTTTCTTCTTCTACTTTCCATTCAATAAATTCTTCGATATCGGGATGATCCATATCTAAACAAACCATTTTTGCGGCACGTCTTGTTGTTCCACCTGATTTAATAGCTCCTGCCGCTCTGTCTCCAATTTTTAAAAAACTCATAAGTCCAGAACTTTTTCCACCTCCCGAAAGAGGTTCGTTTTCTCCGCGTATATTGGAAAAATTTGTGCCAGTCCCAGAACCATATTTAAAAAGTCTAGCCTCTCGTACCCATAAATCCATAATTCCGCCCTCATTGACCAAATCGTCGTTCACGCTTTGAATAAAACAAGCATGAGGTTGTGGATGTTCATACGCGGACGTTGAGCGCGTAAGTACCTTGGAAATAGGATCTACATAGTAATGACCTTGTGAAACTCCATCAATTCCATAAGCCCAATGAAGTCCAGTATTGAACCATTGGGGAGAATTGGGAGCAGCCATTTGATTGGCTAACATATACAAAGTTTCTTCGTAAAAAGTACGTGCAGAAGATTCATTAGAAAAATAACCGTACTTAAACCCCCAGTAGGTCCAACATCCTGCTAGTCTATGAAATACTTGGCGAGCATCATTTTCTCCTGTAAAGCGATCCTCTATATTGAGAGTTGCTAGTTTTTCTTCATCGGGAATGGAACGTTGTAGCCAAGTGGGAATTCCGGGTTCTTCTACTTTTTTTAGGTATTTGGGTATTCCTTTTCTTCGAAAATATTTTTGTGCTAGGATATCGGTGGCTACTTGGGACCAAAAACTAGGAACTAAAATATCTTTAGCCTCAAAAACAATAGAGCCATCTGGATTTGTAATTCTTGAGGAACGTTTTTCCCATTGGATACCGGGATATAAGTCTTGGTTTTCTTTCGTGAAATAACGAGAAATCTGCATTGTTTACTCCAAAATATTATGTCGCTAAAAACAGTTTTATTGAACCACAGATTTTTTCTATTTTTTTCTCTATTATTCTAAATTTTTTTGTGTAAAAGGATTTTAGGTTTTCCATTGAAACAAATATTTTTTAAAACTTTTCTTTTTTAAAATTCGAAAATTAGTAAATTTTTATTAAGTAATTTTACAGAAAATTTCCAAGATTGAAGTATAAAAACACTTTTTTTCATAAATAAAAACAAAAATCTTTCCAATCAGAGGACTTTATGGATGAATTAGAATTAGGTGGAAGAAAGTTTCAATCTAGACTTTTTCTTGGAACAGGAAAATTTTCTTCCTCTCTTATAATGAAAAATGCTTTAGAAGAAAGTGGAGCAGAGATTGTGACTGTTGCACTTCGTAGAGTTGATTTAGAAAATCCACAAGATGATATGCTTTCTCACATTGATCAAAAGAAATATTTACTTCTACCAAACACAAGTGGCGCAAGGGATGCAAAGGAAGCAGTTCGATTAGCTAGATTAGCTCGAACTTTAAGTTCTATAGAATGGGTAAAATTAGAAGTTACTCCAGACCCTGTGTATTTATTACCCGATCCTATTGAAACCTTAAAAGCAGCAGAAATTTTAGCTAGAGAAGGTTTTAAAGTCATGCCATATGTCAATGCAGATCCTATTCTTTGCAAACGTTTAGAAGAAGTAGGTTGTATTTGTGTTATGCCACTTGGTTCGCCAATTGGTTCTAATCAAGGAATTAAAACACGTGCAAATTTGGAAATTATTTTGGAAAAAGCAAATGTTCCTGTGATTGTAGATGCAGGTTTAGGGGAGCCTTCTCATGCGGCAGAGGCTATGGAAATGGGAGCAAGTGCAGTACTTGTAAATACTGCTATTGCAATAGCGAAGGATCCTATCCAAATGGCAAAAGCCTTTAAACTAGCTACTATAGCAGGAAGGATTTCTTTTTTAAATAGAGGAATACAAACCAGCAGTCTCCATTTACTGAAAGCGCATGCTTCTAGTCCTTTAACAGGTTTTATACGTGAAGAGGAATAGTAGTAGAATGTATTATGGAGCATATAACTTAAACGTTGTTTACGAAAATAAGAAGTATACAACACATCTTTACAATCAAGTTTACTTTGAACAAAAAATATTTTATTTCGTGAAAATAAAAATTATAATAAAATTTCGTTTCTTGTTTTGTTTTTTTCTTAAGATTATTCCTTGTAATATTTATTAGAGGCTTCATTTAAAAATTTTTTTTCTTTTTCGGTAAGAGAATTGTAACCCTGTTTAGAAATTTTATCTAAGAGTTCATCTACTTTTGCCATAGTTTTGGTTTTTGATTCCAACTCTTCTTGGTACATTTTAAACTTTTTACGTCGTATGTAATCATCTATATCAAATAATTTTTCAAAATCAACTTTATATTTTGTGTTTAAATACCAATATCCAAATCCATATAAAACACCACCTAAATTTGCTGCAAAATTAGCACCTCCTGTTACAGCTGTATAAAAAATCATCATAGGAATTAGAATAAGAAATATAATGTACTTGATTTTAATTGGAAATATCATCATAAACAAAACTTCTCGATTTGGCCAAAGCATTCCGTAAACAACCATAATGGCGGTTACGATTGCAGAAGCTCCAATCATTCCACTTTGCTTTAAGAAGTTATCTATAAAGAAAGAAAAAAAACTTATGAAAAAAATTCCTAATCCATAAAAGTAAATAAAATTTTTTTTCCCCCACAAATTTTCTAGTTCACTTCCAAACATCCAAAGAGTCAGCATATTGAATAATATATGAAAAAAATCTGTATGTAAAAATGCATAAGTAAAAAATTGATGCCAATGAAAACTACGAATTTTTTCGGGATGAAATCTAAATAAATCAATTAAGAAAGAAGACTTAGCCAACATGAATATGAACTGAAGTACAAAAAGTGCGACATTGATTATAATAATGGTTCGAATTGTGGTTGTTAAAATAGGTCCAAATCGAAATTGAGGTGTATAATAGTTGCTCATATTTACCAAAATAAAAGGAATAGACCAAAATGAAAAATGAAAAAATATGGTTTGCAAATAAGTTTTGTGTTGTAGAAATTGCAATCATTTAATAAACTGCAAAAAACTAAGAGACGAAGTTTGCCGTGAAAATAAAACTATTTGGAACTAGAGGATCAATTGCAGCCCCCATGGGAAATGCTGCTTATATAGAAAAAATCCAAGAAATCTTGGAAAGATGTATAGACAACCATATCACATCTAAGGAACAAATTCCAGAATTCATAAACTTTCTTCCCAACCATCTAAAATATACCGCAGGGGGAGATACTACTTGTATTTATCTCCAATCAAAATCAGGAAAGCACTACATGGTAGATTGTGGAACAGGTGGAAGAGTTTTAGGGGACGAACTCATGAAAACGGAATTTGGAAAGGGAAAAGGGGAAATGGAATTTTTTATTACTCATACCCATTGGGATCATATCCAAGGGATTCCTTTCTTTAAACCTATTTATATTCCGGGAAATAAGCTAAACTTTCGTTCTCCTTATCCAGACTTGGAAAATCGTTTGGTGGCTCAACAGGTTAAAGAATTTTTTCCTATGCCTTTTCATGCCACTGCTTCTACTAAAACTTTTCAAACCCTAGAAAAGGGCCAAGTATTGGAATTTTCCGACGGTATGAGAATTAGTTTTCATCCTCTCAAACATCCCGGTGGTTCTTACGCTTATAAATTTGAAGAAGATGGAAAAGTTTTTATTTTTGCAACTGACGCAGAATATACGGGAAATGATATTGATTTAGTTAAAGAAATTTCTCCTTTCTTTAAAAATGCAGATATTCTTGTTTTGGATTGTCAGTATACTTTGGATGAATCTTTTACTAAGTTTGATTGGGGGCACACTTCCTACACTATGGGAGTGAACTGTGCAACTATTTGGAATGTGAAAACTTTAGTTATGACTCACCATGAACCAGCATACAATGACAGGAAAGTTTTTGAAATTTTAGATGAGGCTATTGAGCATAAAAGGAATTTAGGTGGTTCTCCGTTAGAAATCCTTCTTGCTCGTGAGGGAATGGTCATTGAGTTATGATAAAAAATTTCCTTTTGGAATAGTTTTATTATTAATAATAGCTCTTAGTTCCGGAAGTTTTTTTGGATATATTCTCTCTGAAGTAAATCGGGGGGAACAGCTTAGTTTACTTGCTAGTTATCAACCTACCACTCCTACTAAACTTTATGATTTGAATGGGGTTCCTTTTGCGGAACTTTATCGGCATCGTCAAGAACTTTTACGATTCAAAGATATTCCTCCTCATGTTGTGAATGCTTTTTTGTCTGTAGAAGATTCAAATTTTTATAATCATTTTGGAATTGATTTTTTTGCTATTTTTCGCGCTGCTTGGGTCAACCTTACTCATTTTAAAATTAAACAAGGCGGCTCTACGATTACACAACAACTTTCCAAGGCAGTTCTAAAAAATACGAAAAAGAGTTTCGCCAGAAAATTCATTGAGGCTTTATTGACTTTACAAATTGAAAAAGAATATTCTAAAGAAGAGATCCTTGAAATTTATTTTAATTTGGTGTATTTAGGTCATGGAACAACAGGTCTTTCTACTGCCGCGTCTGTATATTTTGGAAAAGATGTCCAAGATTTAGAAATTGCTGAAGGTGCTCTACTCGCTCGTTTACCCAAAGCCCCTGTGCAGTATTCTCCTTTTAAAAATTCTTTAGACGCTAAAAATGCACACAAAATCATTTTAAACTTGATGGCAGAGAAAGGTTATCTTCCAAAGAATTCTATTGAAAAAATTCACAATGATTTTTGGGAAAAATATTGGCCTGTAGTCATTACTCAATCTCCTTCTAGTTCTACATGGGGAACTAAGTTAGACAAAGCACCTTATTTTACGGAGCACATTCGAAAACAACTCATTAAAGAGTTAGGAGAAGATTTAGTTTATACAGGTGGACTGAAGGTATATACAACCTTAGATTTATCAAAACAACTCATTGCAGAAGAAGAACTTCTCAAGGCTTTGATTCAGTACGATAAAACTTCTTTTGGAGCTAGTCTTTCTTATAAAGGGGGCGTAGATACTGAACTAGTAAGTATTTATAATTTGCTTGGTTCTATTTTTCCTGTTGGAGTGCCAGATATTAAAAAGTTTGATGATAAAGCTCAATTTCGGGTAGAATTAGAAAACTCTTTAATTGAAGGTTTAGATATTTTATCTCTTGTTAGCCCCATTGAAAAAGAAGCCTCGGCTATTTATGAGTTTCGAAAGCGAACAGCTGTCTTTACAAAAAATCTACATGTAGAAGGAGCTGTCATTACGATTGAGCCTGCAACGGGTTATATTCAAACAATGGTGGGAGGAACAAAATTTGGTCCAAGCAATCAATTCAATCGTGCTATGGCTGCTCGTCGTCAAACAGGTTCTGCATTTAAACCTTTTGTGTATGGTGCGGGAATATTGGAACGTTCTATTGGTTCGGGTTCTGGACTTATGGATGCTCCGATCACTTCCATTACAGATGAAGGACAAAGTTGGGCACCTGAAGGCATTACAGGGCAGTACATGGGAATGGTTCCTGCTTCTAGGGCTCTAGCACTTTCACTCAACATTGTTTCTGTGCAGGCTTATTATAGAATTGGTGAACAACCAATTGTAGATTTTACTTCTCTTCTTACAAAAGTGAATCCCAATCGTCTTCCTAGAAATCCTACTCTTGCTTTGGGAGTTGCTGAACTCACTCCATATGAAATGGCTCTAGGATATTCTATATTTTTAAACAAAGGTCGAGATGTAATTCCTTTTTCGTTACGTTACGTGCTAGATCAAACTGGAAATAAAATTTTTAATAAAGAAGATTCAATTAAAGCACAACTTGCCGAAAAAGCAAAAAATGGAACTTTACAAATTATTCCTGAAGGAGCGGCTTACATTATGAGAAGAATGCTCCAATATGTTGTGGAGGGAGGAACTCCTTCGGGTGCCTTACGAAATACAGCAAATTATAAAGGACAAGCTGGAGGAAAAACAGGTTCAACAAGTTCTTATACGAATGCTTGGTACTGTGGATTTGATCCAAAGTATACCACTGTAATTTGGATTGGGTACGATAAAAACTCCATTTCCTTAGGTAGAGGAATGACTGCAGCAGCTATAGCGGCGCCTATTTGGGGGCATATTTACCGTAGATGGTATGAAGGCAAAGAATATCCTACTTTTGCAGGAGAGAATGGGGGAGTAGATCCTATTCCTCAAGATGTTGTAGCTAGTGGAACCTGTGCTTATACAGGAATGACACCCAAGCCGGGCGTGTGTCCTACTACTTCTAATTATTTTCTAAAAGAAGGAATGTGGAAAGGACAGTTTAAAAAATACCAAGGGGAACCTCCGTGCGATGGAGATAGAGATCATTCTAAAACAATGGATTTTAGAGACTTCTTACAAAAAGAAATGAAAATCACTGACGAAGAAATTGGTAAAAACAAAAGCGGCTTTAAAATTAAAGATGATTGACCGCTTTGAAGTTTTAAAAATTTCTGATTTTCGCAATTTCATAATAGGGCGAGGACTTGCCGTAATAGCCACACAACTCCAAGCAGTAGTGCTTGGTTGGCAAGTTTATGCTCTAACTCAAGATCCACTTTCTCTTGGACTTGTGGGACTTTTTGAAATAATTCCTGCCATGTCAGTTTCTCTCTTTGCTGGACATTTGGCAGATAGAGTAAGTCGAAAAAAAATTCTTTTACCCTCCATTGCAATCTTAATTCTCTGTTCTTTCCTTTTACTGCTTTTGAGTTTAAAAATATTTCCTAAACTTTCTCAAACTCCAAATTCGTTTTACTTTGTTGTTTTCTTGAGTGGAATTGCAAGAGGGTTTATGGGAGCAATTCTAATTGCTTTTATGGCTCAACTTGTTCCAAAAGAACTTTATTCACGTTCTTCTGCTTGGAATGGTACAGTCTGGCAAATTTCCGCTGTTACTGGACCCTTTCTTGGTGGAATTTTATATGGCTATGGATACAAACTTTCTCAAGT
>CALDSP010000059.1 GCA_937924465.1 uncultured Leptospiraceae bacterium | reverse complement strand
CTTGTCTGGTTGTTAAGAAATGTTCTGTAAATTTTAATTCCCTTTCTCTTTCTCTTGTAATTGCAATGTTAGCTGCAACCAAATCTGCTGGTTGACTATTTAGTAAATAAGGTAAATTTTCTAAATTTTTTGCAGGAATCAATTCTAGTTCTAAATTCAAATCTTTTGCAAGAAGTTCTAAGAGTTCATATTCAAAACCCATTTTTTCTTCTTTATAAATAAAGAAACTAGATTCATTAAATGGAAGAATCACCCTTAGTTTTCCTCTTTTTCGAATATCTTCCATTGTTTCATAATGCCAACTCTCCCAAATAGGAATGCATGATAAAAATAAAAGACATAATTTAATTATATGTCGCATAACGTAAAAATAAGATTGAAAGAACATAGAAATTTTACCTTTATGAAATAAAGATTAAAAAAAGTTATATCTGATTCGATATTTTTAGTAAATCCTTTTCTCTTCTAAAATGATGAGTAAGATTCAAAAGGGAAAAGATGGAGAAAAAATTGCCATTGCTTATTTGATTGCAAATGGTTTCGAAATACTAGAACAAAACTTTCGCAATTCAAATGGAGAGATAGACATCATTGCAAAGAAAGAGGAAACTATTTATTTCATTGAAGTTAAAAATTGGAAAAACTCTACATCTTCTCCTTTGGAAGTATTTACAAAAAATAAAGTAAACAAAATGAGAAACTTAGCAGAATATTATTTTTGGAAAAAGGATGAAAAAGAAAAAAACTATTATGTCTCTTTTGGTCTTATTTCTATAAATCATTCTTATGTTGAATTTTTTTTTGACTTATTTTAATTTTTTCTTTTAAAAAAAAGATTATGATTTCAAGTTTAGAAAATTAACAAAAGCAAGGAAGGATATCAATCTTACAAGGAAGTAATTATGGATAAAGGTTATTATAAAAAATCTCCTCTCAAACAAGTAAATCAATACGGACCCGATCCTATTCTTTTACGAAAAAGAGGCATTGCACGAATTGCAAGAGAAAAGTACGAACTATACAAACGTAGAATTGAAGATCCAAATTATATGGAGTATGCAATTAACAAAATAGCCTCTGAAATTACTCATTTTCTTTCAAAGTAATTCATGCCCCCACTCAAGCCTGCTTGCATTAAAATTTTAGCTTTTGATATTGATGGAACTTTGTTTTCCTCTGAAAAAATTATTTTATCAACCTATCAAAAAGCTATCTCTGATTATTCTGTAGAAAGTGGAAAAAAATTTTTAATTCCTTCTCATTCTGAAATTATGAAACAAATTGGAAAACCTGTAAAAGAAATATTTAAAAATTTACTTCCTGAACTAACCCAAGTAGAACAAGATAAAATATCTAACCTAGTTTTAAAAATTCTTTGTGAAAAAATTGAAAATGGAGAAGGAGAGTATTATGAAGGAGCAAAAGAAATTTTAACTTTTTTAAAAGAAAAAGGATTTTTTTTAGTCTCCGCCTCTAATGGAAGAAGGCTCTATGTGGAAGCTATTTTAAAAAAGCTTGAAGTGTATAACTACTTTGATTCTCTTTTGGTTTTAGATTACCAAACTACTTTTACAAAGGGAGATTTACTCGCAAAATACTTAAACATTTTTCAAGTTTCTCCTGAAGCTCTTTTAATGATTGGAGATAGAGACTCCGATTTACAAGCAGCCAAACAGGTAAATTCTCCATTTTTATACTGCAATTATGGACATGCCGAACAAGGAGAAATTTCCGAGTTTTCAGAACAGATTTCTTCACTTAAAGAACTTCCCATAAAACTAGGATTGTTGTAAACCATCTACATTTGTTGTAAAATTACTACACTTAGAAGAAAATTTTAACCTAAAAAATGAGATTTTTCAGAAAAAAACAAGGACAAAATCCCTATTTTTTGTGGTACAATGTTTGCAATTCATTTTTTTTACTATGGAATCGCAACGTAAAAGAAAGACTTTAAAAAATGACATTACTATTCAAGGAATTGGACTTCACTCAGGAAAACAAGTTACTTTGAGGCTTATCCCTGCTAAGTGTGGCAATGGGCTTGTTTTTATCCCTAACTCTAGTTCCTATAAAAAATTTCGTATTCCTGTGGCTTTAGAATATGTGGTAGATACCTCAAACGCTGTTACGCTAGGAGATGGAATCCATGTAGTTCAGACCATTGAACATTTAATGGCAGCTCTCCATACAAAGGGAATTACTGATCTCATCATGGAGATTGATTCTTTAGAAATTCCTATTATGGATGGTTCTGCACAACCATTTATGGACATGATTGAAAATTCTAATATTCATGAATTTCCAGAATTCGTACAAGCTATTAAAATTCAAAATCCCGTATGGGTAGTAGATGGAGATAAATACTTAGTTATTTTACCAAGTAGTTCCGACACGTTGAGTGTAAGTTATAACATTGATTTCAAACACCCTCTCTTAAAAGGACAATCATTTACAACACAAATTACTCCAAGTATTTTGGAAAAAGAAATTTTACCTGCACGTACTTTTGGATTTTTAAAAGATGTGCAAGCAATGCAAGCAAGAGGCTTAGCCCTAGGTGGTTCGTTAGAAAATGCGATTGTACTTACAGAAGATGGCTATTTAAATGAAAGCCTTCGCTTTGAAAATGAATTTGTTCGTCATAAAATTTTAGATTTAATTGGAGATTTAGCAATCCTTGGAAAACCAATTCTTGGACATATTCTTGCATCCAAAGCTGGACATGCACTGGATGTTTCTATGGGTAAACTAATTATGAGTCAAGTTACAGGCAATGAAATTAGCAACTTCAAAAGCAAAAGAGTTTACAAATCCCAAAAAACAAAGATTTTCAATTCTCAAAATTCCTACGAAAAATTTCCAATGCTAGTTTAGTACAAAAAAAACGGCTCTGCAAAAATTTTACTTTGCAGAGTTTCTTTAAAAAATTTTATGAAATTTATAACTCTATTTAAAATTTTTTTTATTCCTCAAAGAGCAAAATATTATTTCAAGTATAAAAAAATTATGATATGAATCAATTTCTCATACTCATAAATTCTGGACAGTTGTTCGAGTTACACAGAAAAAATTATGCTCAATTTTTAAAACAACAAGGTTTTTCAATTACAGTAGTTGTTCCTTATGATTCTTATTTTTCAAAAATTCAAGAAGCAGGATTTAAAGCTATACCTTTTAAAATCAATCGCAAGAGTTTAAATCCTTTTGTAAGACTTTATGAAATATGGACACTTTCTAAAATCTACAAACAAATTCAACCTGATCTTGTTCATCATTTTGGTTTAGTTTGTATTGTAATTGGTTCTTTAGTTGCATATATAACTAAAACTAAAAAAGTTTTAAATACATTCTCCGGTTTTGGGTATTTATTCATTGAAGATAAACTTTTTAAAAAAGTAATAAAATA
>CALDSP010000058.1 GCA_937924465.1 uncultured Leptospiraceae bacterium | reverse complement strand
AGATTGCCATAAATACAGAAAAAATAGCAACAAAAAGTCCAATGATTGTACTTGTGTTCATTGCTCTGTAGTTTCTTCTTGTTTTTTTACACTTTTATTGTAGTAGTAATAATAGTTCTTTGTGTTTTCTTTTAAATATTTTAAATCTAGAGCAATTTTCTGCCATTGATACGAGTCTGGCTGTTTAGAGAGTGATTTTCGGATTATATCCTCTGCTTCATAGTATTTGTTTAGTTTTAGTAAGATTTTTGTTTTAGTTGCTAAAAGATTTTGAATCTCTTCTTCATAAAGTTGAGAATTAGAGGAATTATAAAACGAAATAAGATTTTCTATACTACTTAAGGCTTCATTTTCTTTTCCAATAGCAGAATACATAGGATAAAGTCTTTTGAGCATCATCTCTTTGAAATTGGGATAGTTACTCAGTTTTTGCATAATTGGAATATGAGAATTTTCAGGTATAGAATACAACAAAGATTCATAAATTATTTCTAAAGTTTTCATATCATCATGATTAAACAAAAGAGCAAGATTTCCAGCTTGAATTGCTGCACTATAATTTCCAATAGAATAAAAATATTCAGCATACTTATAACAAGATTCAAAGAAAGGCTGTTTGTGAACTTTAGCTTTTTGAGCTAGTTCATATCCGGAATATAATGTGAGATTGTCCAAAACAGAAGCAATTTCTTCGTAAGATGAAAGGTTTCTATACTTGGACTCTATGAATTCTTTTTCCCAACCAGGAGAAATATCAATTCTAGGATCATATAAGGATTTATTTCCTAATCCATAACTTGGATAATAAACCCGAAACATGGGATACTCAACGTAATAAAATGAAATTTCTTTTGAATCTAGAACTTCAAAGTTTCTGTCTTGAAAAATTAAATACGGATATTGATTCTTATGCAAATATTTTACATAAGTTAAAACAAGTTCGGGCTTTTTTCTTAAACCAAGTACAACAATTTTATTTTTAATTTCTTTTTGTTTAGGTAACTTTAAAGAATTATGAAAAGGTAAAGGAGAGTTGAAAAAGATAAACTCTTCTTGATTAAAATTGAGTCGCGTTATAGTAAAAGGAATTAAGTTTCCAACTTCACTAGAAAATTTTTCTTCAAGAAGAAAACTATAAGGGAGAGGAGTATAAAAATAAGCGTACAAAGCAAAACTAAAGAACAGAGTTATAATTTTATTTAATATTCCCAACGAATTTTGAAATATAAGAGCCATCCAAGATAAGGTTACAATTGTGAGTATAGAAGTAAAAAATACTTCCGTTTTAGTGTATTTCATTTGCAGATTAAAGGAAATGTAAGCAATTACAAACCCAGATAAAAGAGACAAACCTGTGTAACCTTTTCTAAGTTTGGTTGGCCTAAAAAAAGCAATTCCAGCTAAATCTAGAAAGAATAAAAACCCAAAATAGTTAGATAAATACAATTGATTGCTTGTCAAAGTTAAATTTAGTAATAGTACAACTCTACCAACTAAATAAATGATCTTGAAGTTTCTGCGTAAATTAATAGTATAGAATAAAAGATTAAAAATAAAAAGTCCTAAAGAACTTCCTAATGCAAATTGAGCGATATTATTTTCATAGCTTACATAAAAAATCACTCCATGAGAAATGAATAAAGTCAAAGAAGCATAAAACAAAACATCATTGATAGGCTTTGGAGGGAGTTTAAATTTTTTTAAGGAAGGTTTATGCAACCAGGGAAAAGCAGAATGAAGGATAAACTCCAAAGTAAATACAAACAAAAACAATACAGAATAACCAATTACATTTATTTCTATAGATGAAATAAAATAAGAATAAGTAAAAAAACTAATTATACCAATCAAAAATACCCACAACCGAATTCCTCTCATTCCCGATAGAAGATAACCTAAGCTAAATGAATTTAAAAATACAAAAAATTGGAAATAATGCGTAAAAAATATATAATCAACTTGTAAATTCCAAGAGGAATAGTTGGTAACTACAAAAATTTGAAGAATCAAAAAAAAGATAAGTGAAATTTCTAAATAAGAACTTAAAGGAAATTCTAAAACTCGCTTTAGAAAAAAACCCCCAAGTAATCCCAAAACGATAGCAATTTTAAAACTCAAAAAAAGAACGTCTTCATGTTCTATACTCTTAATTTGGGAATACCCAAAACTAAAGACTAAACTTCCTAAAAATCCAAAAAGAAGACAAAGAAGTATACTTGGAACAAGAAAAGTATAATGAAACTTGTGTCGATTTAAACTCCGGGAGTAAAACATAAGGATTTCTGAATTCCATTGGAAGATAAGTCTCAAATTGATCAAGTCCGTTTTCTAGAATTCTACGTCTCCTCTTAAAAAATCACTTGAATCTCAAAAATAAGAAAGAAATTTGGTATTATAAAGTAAAATTTTGGTTATTTTGAAAATGCTGATTATATTCTCAAAAAAATATCATTTTTGCTTGATTTAAACTGCATAACTGTCTTATAATGAAACAAATTTTTGTCTATATATAAAGATAAAATGAAATGGATGGGTGTTTTCAAATACAGGTTTATATAAAAAAGGGAGGTAAAATTGCGTTATAAAATTGAAATCAACAAACTAAAAAATGGATACATTGAAGCAAAATTGATTGATACAGTCACAAACCACCCTATAGAATTTCGGATATGTGACACAGAACAGTACGTTCAAAGCCAAATTGCTGATTGGAATAAACGATTTCGAATGAATGAACCCAAAGAAGATCAATCATAGAAATGTAGTGGTATTTGTTTTATTTGTATTCTTTTCGTGTAGTGCACTACAGAGACGAACCCATTATTCTAACTATTACAAAACGAATTTCCGTTGTTCATCTGTTGCTGAATGGGAAGATTTACAGTCTTATCATGATTATTTAGAAAAATGGGTTATTCTTAAGGAAATATACAATGAACAAAACCGTCTAAAAAAAACTGCAAAAAACATCTTAGCTGGAAATAGTTTAGTTCAACTTTTCCATGAAGAACTCATTCGTAGAGAGCTCCCAAACTATGATATTGTAAATCGTGGAATAGGAGGAGACTCTACATTTACATTTCTAAATCGGCTAGAAGAAAATATTTTATCCTTAAACCCAAGTTTAATTATTCTGGAAATTGGCGGAAATGATTTAATTCAAGGAAAGTGTTTGTCTTCTATTGAAGAAAATGTAAGAACTATAATCAAGAAAATCAAATCGCACAATCCTAAAACTAAAATTGCCTTTCTTTCCGTTCCCCCTACTCAAAAGCCAGAGTTAAACTCTATTATTCCTGTGTATAACGCTTTTCTTTGGAGTTTAGCCAAACCGGAAGAAGGAATTGTTTACTTAGATGCTTGGCGTTTTATGCGAGATGAAAACTCTCCTACCATTAAAGCAGAATATATTAGAGGAAATGATCCAATTCATTTTGGAGAAAAAGGATATGAGGTTTGGGGACAACTTATTCGAGGTATTGCTATTAAAAATTAGTTTTACAAAACTCCAAAACTAAGCCCCAAATAATAAATATAAAACAAGATGAATAGAATTCCTTCAAAACGATTGATCTTTTTATCCACAACTACAATCACAAAAAGTAAGGTTGCCACAATATGTAAATAATTTATAGAGTTGGTGATGATAGCAGGTATTTGAATTTCTCCTGTAAGTCTTGGAATTCCAATTACTGCTAAAAGATTGAATACATTGGAACCAATTACATTTCCAATTGCAATTTCTGGATTTCCTTTTTTAGCAGCAGAAATAGTCACCATAACTTCTGGAAGAGAAGTTCCAAAAGCAATAGCACTTAAAGCAATTACTTCTTTCCCTATACTTAAAATTTCAGAAATTTTAATTACAGAGTCAACAACATATTTGGCGCTTGCGAAAATAAAAATAGGAGAGAGAAGAATAAAAACATAATAAATGTTTTTAAAATTTTTTATTTGAGTAGTGTTTTCATTTTCAGTCTTTGATTCTAAAATAGACTTCCAAATATAAACTATAAGAAGCAATAAACAGAAAACTCCCTCAATAAGTTTTAGATTTCCATCTAGAATAAAAAAGGACACCAAAAAGGTTATAGTTAATAAAAAAGGGATTTCAATCTTCAACAGATCTTGTTCAATAGTAAAATTTTTAGATAAAAGAGCCGCAATCCCAACAATTAAAAAGATATTTGTTATGTTAGAACCTAAAACATTTCCTAAAACAATTTCAGAAGCATTTGAATAAACAGCAATTACAGAAGATACTAACTCTGGAAGAGATGTGCCAAATCCTACAATCAAAGCTCCTATTAAAAAAGAAGAAAGACCAAATTTATATCCTACTTGTTCAGAAGATTCTAAAAAATAATCAGAAGATTTGATTAAAACAAAAAGACTCACTACAAATACAGTTATCCAAAATAATAGTTCCAAACTTTTTACCCTATTTATTCAATAATTTTTAATTTCCTAGAGATATAAATACTCAAAAAGCTAAAAGCAAGGGCAATTATCCCTACCACCCAATAGTTTGTCAATTCGTCATTAGAGTTTTTTCCAATAATACAGCTTGAAAGAAAAGAAGCAAATCCAGACGCAAATTGTTGAGTTGCAGTATTTAAACTTAAAAAAATTCCACGTTTTTCTTTAGATACTATACTTGATAAAATTGCTATAGCTGGAACCATTCTCCCAGAGACGAAAATAAAAAAAAGTGTAGTCACTCCTAAAGTAAAAATTAAACTTGCCTTTTGTAAATTTGTAATCAATAAAATAGGAATTGTGGAAATAAAAGCAACCGTCATAAAGGTTACTTGTTTTCCAAATTTATCTGCCA
>CALDSP010000057.1 GCA_937924465.1 uncultured Leptospiraceae bacterium | reverse complement strand
GCTGAGGTTAGGAGAATAAAAGGGGTTTTGTTTAAAAATTTTGAAGCTTTCTCTAAAAAAGTAATCCCATCCATCTCGGGCATTTTTATATCGGAAAGAATTAAGTCATAAGTTTTTTTTTGAACAAGGTCTAGAGCTTGTTTTCCATTTTCTGCCCATTCTACTTCAAAATTAAATTTTTCTAAATGGTGACTTGCTAAATTAGCCAGATTTTTATCATCTTCAATAAGAAGGATTTGATAAATTTTTTTCATAAAAATGTTCTTTTTAATGCTATATCAATGTTTTTATAAATTAACTCCCAAGAAAGCCATTTCTTTGTATTTCCCATTTTTTTTCATCAATTCTTCGTGATTTCCTATTTCTAAAATTTGACCATTTTCCATAAAGCAAATTTTATTAGCAGATTGAACAGTCGAAAGTCTATGAGCAATAATAAAAGTTATTTTATCTAAAAATATTTTTTCTAAAGCATTTTGTATGATTCTTTCAGATTCAGAGTCCAAAGCTGAGGTTGCCTCATCCAAAATTAAAATGTTTGGATTTCTTAAAATCACTCTAGCCAGGGCAAGTCTTTGTCTTTGTCCTCCCGATAACAAAACTCCATTTTCTCCAACTAATGTCTCCAATCCATTTTCTAGAGAAGTAACAAACTCTAAAGCGTTTGAAATTTTTAGAGCTTCTAAAATTTGATCTTCAGTATAAGTTTTCCCTAAACATAAATTTTCACGAATTGTAGCATTAAAAAGGAATACTTCTTGGGCAACAACTCCCACTTTCTTTCTAAGTTCATAAGTGGAAAATTCTTTTATATTTATACCATTAATCAAATACTCTCCTTCATTTGGTTGAATTAAAAAAGCTAAAATATCTTTTAAGGTGGATTTTCCAGCTCCACTTGGACCAACTAGGGCTACAACTTCTCCGCGCGTAACGTAAAGATTGATTTTATTTAAAGCAAACTTATCTGAATTTGGATATAGGTAAGAAATGTTTTTTAATTGAATAGTTTCAATTTCTTTGGGAATAGGTTTACTTGTTTTAGATTCAGTAAAGTCTACTGGCATATCTAAAATTTCAAATACTCTTATTCCCGCAGAAATTCCACTTTGAAATAAATTATACACTACTCCTAACTGTTTTAGTGGCTTCATTAAAAATACTAAAGTCATAAAGAAAGCAAGAAACATTCCTTTAGAAAAATTTTCATTTGCCATTAAATAAGCTCCAAGAGAAAGGAATATTGCGGCTACAATTGCTCCAGAGAATTCCACAAGAGAAGGGCCAACTTGGTGATAAAAATGCCCCTTAAAGGTTTTATTAGCTAGTTCTTGATTGATACTTTGAAATTTTTTACTTTCATAACTTTCCATTCCAAAAGCACGAATTACTCGAATTCCTGCAATAATTTCTTGAAGGTGTCCATTTAAAGAGGAAAGTCTTTCTTGTTGATTTTTTGTTGCTTTGCGTATTTTGTTAGAAAATCCTGTAATGGGCATCATAATAATTGGAATTATAATAAACACACCAAGAAACATTTTCCAGCTAAGTGCAAATAACAAAATTAAATGAGTCGTTACATAAAAGAAATTTATAATTCCATCTTTGAAGTCAGTGGAAATAATTTTTCCTAGAATGTCTACATCATTTATGATTCTACTCATGAGAGTTCCTGTTTTTTCTTTGACTATAGAATGCAATGGTAAGTTCTGTACCTTTTCATATAAGTCTAAGCGTAAATCGCAAATTGCTTTTGCACCTGCCGATTGAATTAGGTAAATTGCTCCAGCTAAACATAAAAGTTTTAAAATATAAATTGGAAAAACAATTTGAATAAAAGTTTTTACTACTTCATAAGCAGAAAGTCCTTGGAAATAATTATTAATTTCTAGTTTCAGTTTAGCAAAAATATATTCTAGTTTTTCTAAGAATGAAAAATTTTGTTTTTCTTCTTCTCTAGATAAGATTGCCTTATCTCTTTTCGTCATGGAAATTTGAAATTTATAGTCGTTTCCACTTCCCATGGAATCAAAAATGGGAATCATACCAGTCAAGGAGGCACCATTAAAAATAGAAACAAAAAAAGAGAGTACTATTCCAAAAAAGATTCGATATTTGTATTTTGAAGAATAAGAAAGTAATCTTTTGAGAATTCTCACTTTTCTAAAAAATTTTACTTATACTTGCGTGGCAATCTTTTTTGAAAAATGTAGCTTGAAATTTACTCAATTATGTGAAATTTATTTTGCATTACAGGTAAACAAGTTTGAAGTTATAGTTTTTTTTAAATAGTTGATTTTTACTTTAAAATTTTTGAATATGATTTATAAAATAGTATAAAAAATGAAAACTAATCCTTTGTCACGTAACGTCCCCATTATAAGCATAGCCCCCATGATGGAATGGACAGATAGGCATTTTCGTTATTTTATAAGACTTATTACTAAACATACCTTGCTTTATACAGAAATGATTACTGCCAAAGCAATTCTTTATGGAGATACAAAAAAATTATTAGAATTTTCCGAATTTGAATTACCTGTTTCTCTACAACTAGGGGGAGATAATCCAATACAACTTGCACAGGCAGCAAAAATAGGAGAGGAATTTGGTTATTCAGAGATCAATCTAAATTTAGGTTGTCCAAGTGCAAAAGTGAAAGAAGGTCGCTTTGGAGCTTGTCTTATGGCACACCCAGAACTTGTGGCAGAGTGTATTTCTAAAATGAAAGCAACAGTGAATCTACCTGTTACGGTTAAGCATAGAATAGGGATTGATGGTCTTGAAAGTTATGAACACCTTTGGAAATTTGTAAATTTTGTTTCACAGTCGGGGTGTGAGCGTTTTATTGTTCACGCAAGAGTTGCTATTTTAGAAGGACTCAGTCCAGAAGAGAATCGAAAAATTCCTCCCCTTCGTTATAAAGATGTTTATAAACTGAAAGAAGATTTTCCTTATTTAATAATTGAGATAAATGGTGGGATAAAAACTTTAGAGGAAGCTCAAGAACATTTGCTTTCTGTAGATGGAGTGATGATTGGAAGAGCAGCTTATGAAAATCCTTATTTATTTGCGAAAGCTGATGAAATTTTCTTTAATGATATAAAGACGTCTCTTTCAAGGGAAGAAGTTTTGGAAGCAATGATTCCTTACTTAGAAAATCATCAAAAAAATGGTGGTAAACTTCATCACGTTATGCGTCATATTTTAGGGCTTTATTTTGCAAAACCAAATGGCAAAAAATTTCGTCGTTTGGTTACTGAAAATATGTATAAAAATCCAAATCCAAAAGAATTTATTTTAAGATTGATCCAACGAATGAAAGAGTTTCAATTGAAATAATCTTTCTTTTAATATTGTTAAATACTAATAAAAACGATTGCATTTCAATGAATATTTTCATTTGTGCAGTTAGGATATATAAAAGGAGAAATAAAATGTATTTACTGAACCCCAAAAAAGTGGACTTTTCTAAGTTAGATCCAAAGTCAAAAAATATTATGGAAAAAACAATAGAGTTCTTTGAGAAAAAAGGAAAGAAAAAACTCAAAGCCGATGACTTAGCCAGAGTTTGGTATGCTGATTTTGTAGAATTTCAGGGGAGTATAAATGCTTTTGCTACACTTATGACTCCAAAAGGATATGGAGATTCTGATTCTCGTTGGGATTCTTATAGGAATTCTGTTTATAGTGAAATTTTAGGTTTTTATGGACTTGCTTATTGGTATACTTGGCAGGTTTCTATGCTTGGACTAGGTCCAATTTGGATGAGTAAAAATGAAAAAATCAAACAAAAAACAGCAGAACTTCTAAAGCAGGGTGCTATATTTGCTTTTGGACTTTCAGAGAAAGAACATGGTGCCGATCTCATAAATACAGATATGATGCTTACTCCAAGTGGAAATGGACGTTACGTGGCAAATGGAGATAAGTATTACATAGGAAATGGAAATAAAGCGGCTTTTATTTCAACCTTCGGAAAGCTTTCAGACTCTAAAAAGTTTGTTTTTTTTGTTTTACAGAGCAATCATCCAAATTATAAACTAATAAAAAACATTGTTCCAACTCAAAACTATGTTTCTGAATTTGAAGTGAAGGATTATCCTATTTCAGAAGATGAAATTTTAAGTAAAGACAGAGAAGCATGGGATGTTTCCTTAGCAACAGTTGCTTTTTGTAAATACAATTTAGGTTGGGCGTCCATTGGAATTTGTACCCATGCTTTCTATGAGGCTTTAAATCATGCAAGTAATAGAAAACTTTATGGTAGTTACGTGACAGATTTTCCTCATATTAAGCAACTTTTTATGGATGCTTACATGCGTCTTATAGCTATGAGACTTTTTACTAGTAGAGCTTGTGACTACATGCGCTCTGCCTCAGAGAACGATAGGAGATATTTACTATACAATCCTATTGTTAAAATGAAAGTAACTGTACAAGGAGAAGAAGTCATAAATTTATTGTGGGATGCTATTGCTGCAAAAGGTTTTGAAGCAGACACTTATTTTGACACTGCCGCAAGAGATATTCGTGGTTTACCTAAACTAGAAGGCACGGCACACGTAAATATGGTTCTCATTAATCAATTTTTAGAGTCTATGTTGTTTGAAGTTGGGGAATATCCTGAGATTCCAGAACGAACAGACTTGGCAAATGATGGATTTTTGTTTCAACAAGGTTCAACAACAAAAGGATTAAAGAAAATAAAAATTCATGATTACAAAAAAGCTTATAGTTTATATGATACTCCAAATGTAGAAGTCTTTAAGCAACAAATTGAGGCTTTTAAAAATTTTTATAAAAATTCTCCTTTATCTGATGCTCAACAAAAAGATTTAGACTACATGCTTTCTGTTGGAGAAATGTTTACTTTGGTTCCTTACGGACAACTTATTTTAGAAAGGGCTAAGCAGTGGAATGTTGAAAAAGAATTAGTAGATAGAATCTTTGATTTTATGGTAAGAGATTTTTCTAAGTATGCAATCCAAGTATATACAAAAGGTTCCACAACTCAAGAGCAAAAGCAAAACTTACTTTCTATTGTTCAACAATCCAGAACCAATCCCAATGATTTTGACTCAGCTTTAAAAAAATTTGTTTATTCACAAAAAAATGTTTACGAAATGAGTCCTTAAAAGAATAGTAAAGTAGAAACAATACAACCCGTTTAGAAGTTAGAAGAATTTTTTTCTAATGAGTCCTGTAGTAACAACTACAGGCTCATTGTTTTTTTTGTTGGGCTTTTCTTTCTTTTTTTTGCTTGTACATTTTTTTGTCTGCTTCTTGTATTACCTCCTCTATACTCATTGGAGAGGAAGGATCAAACTCTGTATGTCCTATGCTAATAGAAAGTTTAAAAGGCTCTTTGTTCGTAGAGTTGTATTCAGAAATCTTTTTTTGAAGTCTTTGGTATATAACTGATGGATGTACATGCTCATCTGTCATAATCACGGCAAATTCATCTCCACCTAGTCTTGCTATTACATCTGTAAGGCGAAAAGACTGTTTTAAAATTTCCGAAAGAGTTTTAATTGCTCTGTCTCCATATTCATGCCCAAGAGTATCGTTAATAACTTTTAAGTCATCCATATCAATAAAATATAAAAATAATTTTTTTTTATTTAGGATTGTTTCGTGCAATCTATGTTTAGCTTGTTGGATAAATCCTCTTCTATTGTTTAATCCTGTGAGTTCATCCGTAACCGATAAATTTTTTAGTTCAGCTATTTGTAATCTATCTAGCAAAATGTCTCTATTTACAAAATAAATTAACACAAATAAACCAAGAACAACAAAGGCACCAACACTAGCAATAAAGAAATTGATGAAGTGAGAGTATCTTTCTTCTTGATCCTGCTTTTCATAAAGGTTATATCTTTCTTCCATTGCAATTTCTTCTAATAAGTTTCTCATATCTTCAGCAAAAATTTTCACTTCGGTTACCTGAAAATGATTTTTCACTATTTCATGAATTGGATTTTTTTTTTGAGGCTCATATTTACATTCTAAAAGACAATCTAGACTTTTGGAAATAATTTGTATGATATTTATGAATCTTATTCTTTGGGTTTCTTTATCTTTAAAATAATCTTGTAGATATAATAAATTGATTTCTTTTTGTATGTTAACTAGTACGTGATAATATGCTTCTAAGTATAAATCCTTTTTTGTAAGTAGGTAATCTTTTCTGTGAATCTCTAAATCCTTTGTCTCGGAGATCAAATCGTAAAGTTTTTTAATTACGTCGTATGTTTTCAAGTTTAGTTTTTTTACATGATCCAAGTTATTTGAGACATGAATAGCGTAGAATGTAAAGGTCAAAATAATTAAGATGGATACAAAAAAACCTAGGTTAACTTTTTTTCTAAACGAAAGTTTCAATCTAAATCCTTTTGATAGTGGACTCATGAAACAAAAAATATTTTACATTCAATAAGTAAACATTTTTATACAGTGAAATTAGAAGCTCTTTGTATAAACTCAACTCTTTAGTGAAAATTACTCATAGATTTGACTTGAAACTCATCTAAAAAAAAATGACATTCGGAGAAAATAAATGATTAGCGTAAGTAATCTCACAGTTCGCTTTGGTAAAAAAACGCTTTTTGAAGAAGTAACCGTAAAGTTTAAGGAAGGAGAACGATATGGCTTAATTGGAGCCAATGGTTCTGGAAAATCTACTTTTTTAAAAATTTTAGCGGGCTTAGAACAACCTACCTCTGGAACAGTTTCTATTGATAAGGGAGTTCAACTTGGTTATTTAAAGCAAGATCATTATGAATATGAAAACGAAACTATTTTAAATACAGTTTTGAGGGGACATGCAGAATTATGGGCATTGTCTCAAGAAAGGGATAGGTTGTATTCTTTACCTGAAATGACAGAAGAGGAAGGAATTCGAGCAAGTGAAATTGAAGAAAAGTTTGCTGACTTAGGTGGTTATGAAGCGGAAAGTTACGCGAGTGAGCTTTTGGTTGGTTTAGGAATTCCACAGCATTTGCATAACGAACCTATGTCTAAAATTACAGGTGGATTTAAACTAAGAGTTTTGCTTGCTCAAGTATTATACCAAAAACCAGAGATCTTACTTTTAGATGAGCCAACCAACCATTTGGATATTAAAACTATTGCATGGTTAGAAGATTTTTTAAAATCTCATAAAGGTGTTTTAATTGTTATTTCTCACGATAGACATTTTATCAATGCTATCTCTACTTATATTGCTGATTTAGATTATAATACAATTCGATTATTTCCCGGCAACTATGATGATTACATGACTGCATCCGAAATGCTAAAAGAACAAATGCTCAATGAAAACAAACGCATTAAAGAAAAAATTTCTGACTTACAAGAATTTGTAAACCGATTTAGTGCAAATGCAAGCAAAGCAAAACAAGCTACTTCTCGTCAAAAATTAATTGAAAAGCTAAAATCTCAACAAGTAGAAATTAAACCTTCTTCTAGAGTGTCTCCTTATATTCGTTTTAAAATGAGCAAACCACTAGGAAAAGATGTAATCTTCGCAAACAACATTTCTAAATCTTACGGAAATGTAAAGGTTTTTGAAAATGTAACCTTAAGCATAGGGAAAGGGGAAAAAGTTGCTATTGTTGGAACAAATGGAGTAGGCAAGACAACTCTTATAAAATGTCTCATGAAACAATTGGAGCCTGACTCTGGAACTGTAGAATGGGGCATGAGTGTATATGCATCTTATTTTCCACAAGATCATAAAGAAGGTATTGGGGAAGATAAACCTTCTCTTATAGAATGGCTTTATCAATTTGCACCACCCGCAACCGACACTACTGTCATACGCGGACTTCTTGGTAAAATGCTATTTAGTGGGGATATGGCTTTAAAAAGTACAAGTGTTTTATCTGGTGGAGAAAAATCACGTTTGATCATTGCTAAAATGATTATGATGGAAGATAATGTTTTAGCCTTAGATGAACCAACCAATCATTTAGATTTAGAATCCATTGAATCATTAAACTATGCTCTTACCTTGTTTCCCGGAACAGTAATTTTTGTTTCTCATGATAGAGAGTTTGTATCTTCTTTGGCAACTAGAATTATTGAAGTTACACCTGAAAGAGTGATAGATTTTCATGGAACTTATGATGAATATCTTCAAAAAGAGGGAAGTGAGTTTTATAAAAGAATTAGCAGTGGAGCTATACTATCGCGATAAATAGTTTTTTACTAACGAAATTTATTTTCTTTTTCTTTGTTGGATTCCACGTAACGTTCTAAAACATATAAATCTCTACAAACAATTTTGCTTTTGTCTATTTTCATAAAATTGTGAAGGTTTATGAAACGAATAAGGTTTTGTATTTCATTTTGTGGCATTCCCATAATATTTAAAAATTCTTCAGGACTATACGGATATTCAAAGTAAGAGCCGGGTAAAGTTTTTGCTTTTGCTTGTTCTGCTAAGATGAGAAAAGCATCTGAAAATCGCAGATGTGTATCTTTGATATAACGATTAATTACTTTTCTGTATAGTATCCAGACCCTTTCCGAAAGAACCGTAATAACTTTAGTCATGAGCTTAGGGTTTAATTCAGTCGTTACCTCAAAATTCACTTTATTTACAATGGCTAATTTTGTGTTTGTATTTGCAATGGCGGTAGCAGAACGAGGCTTTTTATCTAATAAAGCCATTTCTCCAAAAATCTGTCCAGGATTTAAAATATTCATGGTAATTTCTCTATTTCCAGAGTTTCTAAAAATTTTTACTTCTCCTTCCATGATAACATAGAGAGAATTTCCCGGTTCTCCTTCACAAAAAATAATCTCTCCTGGATAAAAATTTCTTATGTTAGATTGGTAATCTCCATGTTTATGGAAATTTAATTTAGGGAGTTTAGCAAGTTCAATTTTTGCTTGAGGAACATAAACTCCATTTGGGCTCAATTGTAAATATTTAGAGAGCATATAAGAAGCTAAGTTTTTATTTCCTAATTCTAAATAAGACAAGGCTAACTGAAAAAGGGAGTTTTCTTGAGAATAATCCTTTGACTGTCCACCAAAATTTTTATTTTGGATTTGATCTAGAGTTCTCAAGCGAAGAGAGTAAGAACGAATGATCTTCATAGCTAAAACGGGATTTTTTTGAATGAGTTCTCCAAATTTTTCTCGCTTTACTGCAATTAGTTTTAGAGGGCTCAGAGCAATTACAGATTCTAACTCTGGAAGCCCAGTCATTGCGGAAATGACTCCAAAAAAATCCCCCTTTTTAAGATATTGTGAGGAATAACTTCCATTTTCTGGATTGATTTTTTGAACTTCTACGTCTCCCTCTAAAATGATAAAAAATTCAAAGTTTTGTCTTCTTTTGCCTTCAATAATCACATAGGAGCCTTGGTTGTATTCTTCCAAGGAAAAAATAGTATGGCTTAAAGATTTGTTCATAGACGTTTCCAGATTAGAATTTGGACTTTATATACTATTATTTTTCTTAGAATAAGACAAATTCAAGCAAAAAAATTTTTTACATAGATAAATTTTTGGAATTCAAAATATCCTTTTGTTACTCTAGATCTTTTCTAATTCTTTCAAGTGCTTCTTCAATTTCGTACAATTTTGAATTTAAATTGTGGAATAAAAACCAAAACCCTAAATTTCCAAAAACTTGAGCATAAAGAATATTTTTTCCATACATCCAAAAGAGAATTAGAAAGACAAAATTTGCAAATCCCCAAAGCACTAAAAAACTTCTATAAGGATAACCAGTTTTGGAAAGGGTGTCTAAAGTATAATGCTCAATTTTTTTGTTGTAGTCTTTTAAAAACAAAAATAACCAAACAAAAAATATAAATCCTCCTATCCAAGCAGTAAACGGAAGTTCAATATGGGAGGTAAACATTCCAAGTAAGGCAATGACTCCAAGCAAAACAAGAATACTTGCACCCACCGCAAAAATTAGAGAAAATAAAGCAAGGCGAAGAAAAGATTCTATGGAAAAAAGAGAAGCATCTACAA
>CALDSP010000056.1 GCA_937924465.1 uncultured Leptospiraceae bacterium | reverse complement strand
ATGTTTTCTAAACTAATTAACCTTTCTAATTCGGGAAGTTCTGTAATTCTATAAAAAAAATGCAAATAATACGTTAAGTCCCCTGCCCTTTTAGATTCTTCAATGTAACTAATTGTTTCTTTTAAAAGTTTACCTTTAAAGTCTCGAATCCCAAAAACCTTATCTAACTCTGCAAGAACTAAACTTTTTGCTTTTTCTTCATCTAAAATAGAAATTTCTTGCTTTAAACTTTTTTTTAATTTTTCTTCATGTTCTTTATTTATTTCTTTTTTTTCAAACCAATGTTCCTGTTGTTCTAAGACAAAAATTTTTGTATTTATAAAATTCATGTCGGACCAGAGTTTAGAAGAACGAAGAAATAAATAGTAATTATCCTTTAAAACAGAATCATGAAACTTTACTATGAAGTTTAGTCTAGCCATTACTCTTGTGATTTTATACATTTGAACCTCATACTATATTTTCGTAGGAATTTATTTTTTCTTGTAAGCTGGGATTGTTTTGAATAATATGAATAAATTTTTTTACTGATTCACTGACTTGAAGGTTATAGGGTAATATCATTTCATCAATAGAAAAAAGTTTATGTCTTACATTAGAAAGTAGTTCTCTCCATTTCTGTTCTCTTTCTATTATGTTTAAAATATAATAGCTTGGCACGTAACGTACTATTTTTGCTCTACTTTTTGAATAAATTTCATATCCTTGTTTTATTTTTCCAAATTTTTCTAATTTAAATAAAGTAGTTTCTAAATTCAGTTTCTCTTTTACAATTTTAATTGCTTCTTCTTTTTCGTCCATCTCGTTTAAATATTCATGCCCAAGTTGTCCTCCAATCCAATTGTAATCTTCCCATTTTGGATTGTATCTTAATAAAAATTGATCTCCTTTTTTAATAATTATGTACACTACAAATTGAGTAATAGGCTTGATTGAGTCTCTTTTCTTTAATATGTTGTCAAATTTTAGTTTATCGGTTTGGGCTTTTAGTTTTAGTTTATTTAATAAAACTAGGCTCATATCTGTAGGGATTTGAATTAAATAGTTGTCCAGTTCTTTTCGAATATTTGTATCTAAGTCTTCATAATTGATTTTACCAAGTTCTCTTTCTAAAATTGTAAAAGCGGTTTGCGCACATTTTTCTTCAAAATTTTGATATTGCACTAAGAAATTTACTAAAAATTTTTTCCCAATGTCTTGTTTTTCTGCTAGGATATAAAATTTTTTTAATACGAATTCAAATAAAGTGAGATCAGTAATTTTTCTTTTAATGACTTTATTTAAGGCTTGAGGTCTATACCTTGAAACAAAACCTTCTTCTGTTTCATATATAATATTAAATAAAATATCATATACTTTAATTTCAAACCAACCAAATTTACTATTAGATTCATCACTTAAATCTAATAACTTTTCACATAACGTAATAAGAGACTTTTCCTTATACCAAATTCTTTGGTTAAGTTTCTCAAACATTGGTTCAATATAATTTCTAATAAAGTTTGAATTTTTAGAAAAATCTTTTTTTAAGAATTCATAAAATTCATCCCATTTAAAAAGTTCGCTAGATAAAGTGTTTACAATCTTTTTAGGATCATCTAAAATTTTTTCAAACTTTTCAATCCACTGGGATGCAGTAAAATCGTAAACTAAATTGTTATCTAACAAAGAAAAACAAGAACCATATTCTCTTTGTAGGGCAAAGTCATTAGTATATTTCTTGAGTAAAATTTTAGTTTTTGTTTCTACCTCTAAAATTCTTTTGATAATTTTTGAATCAATCTTTGGAAGTGAATAAATACTTTTTCCAAATATTCTTAAAATCCCATATCTTTGTTTTTCAAATTGCTGAATTAAACAATCTAAAGCCTTATGAAAATCTAACACACTAGGATCGTTACGTATGTAAAGTTCATTTAACAAATAATAAATTAAAACTTCATTAAATGGTTTTTTACGAAGTTCTATAATACGATTCTGAATGAACTCTAGTTTTTCTTCTAATGGCGGTTTATAATAAGCCCAGTCATCTACAATATATAAGGCAAATAAGTAAGCAGGGATCTCTGTAAATCGAAACTTAACTAATTCTTTATTGCTAATTAAAATTTCTGTTTGAATAAGCAAGTGAATCAAGGAAAAGGTATTAAAGTTAGATGGAATCTTTTTAGAAAAAACACTATTGACTAAAGTTAATTTTAAAGTTAAATTTCCTCCAGAGTCTATTAATCTTGCAAGTTCCAATAAGCACTCTTGGATATCTTGAAGAGGAATACCCGATTTTTCACTAACAAACTCTAATTTTGTAGAAATATATTTCCCAATGAGTTCAGATACAAAAATATGTTCTGGCTTACCTATATTTGAATTGGTTTTGATTTCACAATAAAGTCGAAAAATTCCGGGATTTTTAGGAAGGGTCTTAGCTTTACCTAGTAACTCTCCTATAATATTATATTCAGAAAAATATTTTTGAATAAGTAACTTGCTTTCTTCATCAGATGGTATAGGCATTTGCAAAAAATATTGATCATTATAAGAATAGGCAAGTTCTAAGATTTCTGTTTTTGAATGTAAATATTCATTATAAAGAGATGAGGTGCTTACCAAAAGAATTTTTATATCTCTTCCTTGAACTTGCTTTAATAAATATTGAAGTGATAAGATAGCATTTTCAGGAGAGAAATTGTAATATACATTTTCTATAACAATTAAAAAAATTTTTCCTTCTTTTTTGACTTCTACATCTACTAGGTTTACCCAATCTGTACTTTGATAACTTCCACTAAGCAAATTTTGAATTTGCTCACTTAGATGAGTTTCTGAACCTGTACTTTGAGTTCCCGATACAAGTAAAATAGGAAATTTGCTTGAATATTCAGAAAGAAGAAAATCAACCAGACAACTTTTTCCAGAGCCTGAATCCCCTGTTAAAATTAGTAAATTTTTTCTTTCTTTTAAAAAAATTTCAAAAAATTCAAGAAATCTTTCGTAATAATTTAAAAACAATTTAGCTGGAATGCTTTCATATGCTAATTCTTTTTTAGTTTCTAAATTTGCATCTCTGCAAGAATGCATAAGTTCTAAGTAAGGAGTGAGAGCTTTAAAACTTTGTGTAATTTTTTTGAGTATGTTTTCTTTAGGTAAAGTTTTTTCAAAATTCTCAACTCTGTATAAAAGCCGCATTCCCCATAAAATAGCAATTAGTTTGGAAAGATTGCTTTCATGTTTAAAATTTGCAAAACGAATAGAAAAAAGTCCACAGGCAAGTAAATAATTCTTATACCATTCAAAATCTTGAAACTCATTTGGGAAAGCACTACGAATTACTTTCATTAAAATCTGGCGAATTTCAAAAAGAATGAAGTCTCCACTTTCTTTAATGCGTTTTTCTTTGTTTCCTAAAAACAAATTATTTTCAAACTGTGAAATAAATTGAACTACTCTTTCTGGAAATTCTAAACTTTCATCTTTAATGTTAAAATATTTTCTCAAAATTCTTCTTAGGGTTATAATAACAATTTCTACTTCAAAACGGGCAAAATCAAAAAAGTAATTTCCACTTACTCCTGATTCATAAAAATCAATAATAATAGGATAATACTGGTTGATACTACTTGAATAACATAAAAGAATATTAGAAGGATTTAAATCTCCATGAAGGAAGTTAGAAAAAAAATTTTTTCCTTGTTTATCTAAAATTAAATCAATTGAAAATTTTTGATTCTCTGGACTTTGAGAAACAATTTGAAATATATCATAAAGACCATAAGATTGAAACTTGCCTTTTAAAAAATGAACCTTTTTTTGAATCTCTTGGATAAAATTCAATCTAGGATAGGTTACATTTCTAAGATCTAAATAAACTTGGATATTCTCTAAAAAAAAATTTAAATTTTCAGGAGGAGTATTTAAGGAAATTTCTACATCTATTCGAGTTTTTTCTTTTGCATTTATATCCCAGCACTTTAATACGAGTTGAAATTTTTCTTCTTGTTTTATGTCGTAATGGAATATGTCTTTTTTTGTAATTACTGATATGTTTGGTGCATTAGGATTTTCTAATATACCAAGAAATTTTTTTCTTGCCGGAAGAATTTGCTCCATTGTATCTCTAAATACTTCTTCTTTAACTTGGTAATCACTTTTTTTATATATGTTATTTAGATAATCAAACAAAGTATACAATGGTTCAACTAGTAGTTCTCTTGTGGCATCGGTATCAAAAAAAAGAATTTCTTCAACTAAAAGTTTCCTTAGAGAAGTTACCTTTTCCGCTTTTGTAAAATTACTCGCAGGTTCTAAAACTAAAAAAGCATAATTGGAATTGCAATACACAAT
>CALDSP010000055.1 GCA_937924465.1 uncultured Leptospiraceae bacterium | reverse complement strand
AAAGACTTGTCTACTTGTAAATATATTTGTAATTGATTTAAAGTCTGCAAGATTTAGTATATAGTCTTTTCCATCCGCATCTCGAACTTGTTTATCGGAATTAGATGTGTAAAGATTTTTCCAATAAATCTGTTGACCTTTTGTAAACTCATAAGCAAAATTGAGGTTATTTCCCCATAGTACATCTTGGTTATACAATTTTGTATCCTGAGACTGCACTCTTGCTAGATAACCACTCTGTTTAAAATCTCGAGTTACTAGAAAACCCGGAATATAACGCACAGATTTTTCTTCTCGAAACCTATAGTTTGTGCTATAAGTTGTTCCAAACATAACTCCTAAACGTTGTCCCGATTCTGTAGTCTTAATAGTGTCTCCTATACTAAAATTAAAACTTTTATCATAAGGAGCATTGATTTGATTTGGTGTCCATTGGTTTGGGAAGGTAGCCGATCCTAAGTTTATGACTTGTGGTGGAATTCCTCCAAAACGATTTCCCGGTTCAAAAGGAATATCTCCTTTTCTAGAAATTCCATCTATAGAACCTGGAAGTTTGTCTTTGCTGGAAACTCTTCCTATAGGTAGTCCTAGAACTTCTTCCCCAGCCTTGAAAGTTAAAAACTTGTTTCCAGTTGTTTGATAGTTTCGCCCAATCCCTAATCCTAAGCTAGCTCTAAACTGATCGGGATATTCTTGGGTTTCTACTTTCACTAATCCACCAGAAAACTCACCCGGCTCCTCTGGAACAAAGGTCTTAATAATCCGAATATTTTTCACAAGATTAGCAGGGAATATATCCATAGGAAAAACCCGCTTATCGGGTTCTGGAGAGGGTAAAACAGAATTGTTTAAAATAGTATTGGAATACCTTTCCCCTAGTCCTCTCACAAATACATATTTTCCACCAATGAGGGTAATCCCCGTTACGCGCTTAACAACCTCTCCTGCAGAAGAATCCGGACTTTTCTTAATTGCCTCTTGGCTAATTCCGTCTGATACAGTACTACTTTTTTTTTGCAATGCTAAAAGAGAGGCTTCTGTGTCGTTGAGTGCTCTTTCGGTTACCTCTACAGTCTCTAGTGTTCTTGCACCAAAAGTAATATTAATACTTTTAGTTTCTCCTGCACTTAACGTAATGTTTTTCTTTTGAGGCTCATATCCAAACATTTGAAATTCTACTAAGTGACTTCCTGCAGGAAGTTCTAATTCATACTTTCCATCAAAGTCAGTTTTGGTAACTTTTTTTACCTCACGCACAACGACGGTTGCTCCAAAGACTGCCTCTCCTGTATTTGCATCTAAGATTGTTCCTCTTACTTTTGCAGTTTGCGCAAAACTAGGAGTAAACAAAATAGATAAAAAAACTAGAAAAACGAATAGAGAATTTTTTAATTTGATACTATGCATACTTTAAACTGTCCTTTATTTTCAATAATAAGTTTGATTTCTTGAATGGAAATTTTTTCTTGGTTAGATATAACTACAACAGGATGTAATATGTATCCTTTCAGTGCATTTAAATTTCTCGTTTCCTTAATTTTAACTTCTTGTAATTCCAATTTTTTTCCCTTCAATTTTCTTTCCAGTTTCTCTAAGCCAAACTTTCTTCGTATAGCAATAGTCTTCCAAGCTTCTTCTGGCTCTTGAAATGAAGTAATGTTGCCTGTATTGTAATTATTTGGTAAAAAGATTTCTTTAATTTCCTTCTCATCACATAACGTCTTGTATTCATTAGTTTGGGTTGTAACTTCCTTTAAAAAATTTTGAACTGCTTCTTCTACGTTACGTGCTGAATATGAAATTTCGTAAGTTTCTTTGATTTGTGATTTATAGTATTCATGTAATTTTTCAATTTTTTGTTCATATTCGCTTTGAGAATTTACAGGTCTCTTACAAAAATAAATAAGCCCAATCAAAAAAATAAAGCTAATCTTATAAAGAACTGTGGGCTTGCGCCCACAAAAATAGATAAATTTATTATACATATAAAATTATCTGGCTCGGTATACTGTCCAGCCTTCCCACCATTTTCCAGCAACACTAGCTCCAACAGTATTAGGGGCCCCACTTGCTGTGTCTGTAGTATAGTCTGGCTTTGCTGCTCCAAATCCACACTTTTCTGGGACACTTCCCTCACTAACAATAGGTAAGCTAGTTAGAGTCATCTGAATATTAGAAGTGGATAGTGAATTTATGACATTCGCTTTCCCTTGTTGCCCATACACTGTGTTTTGAATTGTATAAGAATTAAAGGGATATCCAGAGGTATGTGCTCCACCAATGAAATATGTTGCCCCATAGTTATAGAAGATTCCATTTTCGAGCGTTCCAGCAAAACCTTCTCGTAAACGTGCAGCCTCTCCACCGCTGATGTTTGCACCAATCATAGTGAAGTATTTTAAGGTAGGGGCACTACACCTTGCTGCATTTCCAGACGAACAAGTACCACCTGCATGAACTCCATCCATTTCAAAGCCATGTGGATCAGTGGAAGGAGAGCCACCACAAGCTTGGGGATACTTATGACCAATAAAGTATTCAATCTTTCCAATGTAACCTTCATCTAAATCATAGTCGTCATCTAAGCCCCCTGTAGCAATTAAATGATCCATGTTCACTGCTCCCCCCCATGCTTCAAATCCGTCGTCAAGTCCTCTGTGTACTTGAACATAACTAATTTTTGTTCCACTTCCAATTCCATAAAGAGAAAGAGCATTGAGTTCATCTCCCGGTGCCACCTCATTTCCAGCAAACTCAATGATAGTGTATTCAATAGAACCACTGTTGTCAGCGTCGTCAGTTCCTGTTCCATAGGTAACTGGTGTAGTACCTTCTGTAGTGGCGGTCCTTGTTGTTTTTCCCTTTCCGACTATCACAATTCCACCCCAGTCTCCTGGAAAACGAGAGCCCGGTGATTGAGAAGAAGTAAAGCAAACCGGATTTTGTGCTGTACCTTTAGTAACTAGTCGGCCACCGGGCAGAACAAATAAACTAGATCCTCTATTTCCAAAGACAACCGTTCCAGCCTCTACAGTGAGAGTAACTCCACTTTGCACAGTAACCGTTCCTTGGAGTTGAGCGGCTCCACTGAGTGTCTTGTTAGAAGTGATATTTCCAGACAAAATCTCAGGAATACCTGTGAAGTTTTTTCCATCACAAATATTTTCTCCCACAGTTGGGTTTTCAAGGTTATAAGTTCCTTTCACGACTGTAGTTACTGACTTTATAAAAATCTTAAGCCCTTTCTCTTCTTGAACCACTACCTGATCTTTCTTATCATTATTTTTTACATCGATGTTCAACAACGCCGTACCAACGTCTTGAGTATAATCCTTAGTTTCAAAGTTGGCAATCTCATTGCACTCTTTCGCATTATTAGCTTCTTTATCTTTATGTCGAACTGCTTTGAGTGAAACAGCGCCTTGCGCAGAATTTACTTTAAAAGTAATAGTGAACTGTCCATCTTGTTTATTTTCGTCTACCGTCATAGGCGCCGTATCTGTTTGGCATTTTGTAAACTCTTGGATGTCTCCTTGATTTGCAACTAAATATTCAGGCTTGCCCGTTGCATTTTCGATTCTTATACGACCATCTCGAATTAGATGACCACTTTCTTGTTGTAAATATCCTACTATTGTAACAGTTGCCTCATAAGACTGCTGGCTAGCCAAGGCAAGACCTAACAAAAGAGGTGTATTGTCCTTTTTTTCTTTCTCAAATGGGTTTTTACAATGAGCCAATCCTACAAGTAGAGAAAGACTCAATAAAATTAAAAGTTTTTTCATTCTAATCTCCTTTTTAAGTTTTTCAAACTTTGCTTTTAGCCTAGAGATTTTTTTTTACAAAAATATAACATAAAATTAAAGAGTATTTAAATATGTTTTTACACTTCATTTACTTGCATTACAAAAATTACAAATACATGTTTTTAATATCATTTTAAACAAGATTTTGTATTCTAGCTAAGAAACATTCTTTATTATGCAACGTTAGGTGACAGATTCTAATTTAGGTTTTTATAATATTGTTTTTGTTTTCTTTTTAGATTCATATCTTTTTTTTGAGGAAGGTTCTCTTATAACAAAGAAGCGAGAGACTTCATTTACTATGTCATCTTGAGTAATTTTATATTTTTCTAATATTTGTTCTCTTTCTCCATGAGGAATGACCTCTGGGGGAAGAGCATAGGTTTTTATATAACGATTGAGTAAAATAGGAGGAATACGATTTAAAATATAACCTGAAATTCCAGAATCCAAGTAGCTTTCATCCAAAATAATAAATTTTTTAGTTTTAGAAATTTCTTTTATGATTGTTTGAGTATCCAAAGGACGAATCCATCGAAGATCTACTAAAGAAGTTGTAATTTGAAGATCTCTGAGTTTTAAAGAAACTTGCTTTGCTAAAGTAAGCATTGTTCCACAAGAAAGAATTGTTAACTCTTTTCCACTTTCAAGAACTTTGGATTTCCCAAATTCTAATGGAGTAATATGCTCAAAGCTAATATTCTTTTTATCTTCACTGGCTTTAGGAAAACGAATTGCTATGGGACCTTCCTGAAAGTTTTCCATAAAAAACATAGCGTCAATTATATCTTGCGCATTAGAAGGAACAAAGATATTCATATTTGGTAAAGAGCAAAGATAACCTAAATCAAAAAGTCCTTGGTGAGTCTCTCCATCTGCTCCTACAATTCCAGCTCTATCTATCACAAAACGAACAGGTAAGTTCATAAGGGAAACATCATGAACTATTTGATCCATAGCCCTTGTCATAAATGTAGAATAAATGCACATATAAGGAATGAGCCCACCTCCCAAAAGTCCCGAGGCAAAAGTCACAGAATGTTGTTCGGCAATTCCAACATCAAAAACATGTTCTGGAAACTGTTCAGCATATTTTTTTAAACCGCTTCCTTCAATCATAGCTGGGGTAATAGCAACTACTTTTGAATTTTTGGACGTTAGGCGCAAAAGACAATCCCCTACAATTTTGCTATAAGAAAACTTCGAATCAGAGTTGGACATTTCTCCACTTTCTCTTTGAAATGGGGTAACTCCATGGTATTTAATTGGATCATACTCTGCAGGTGGATAGCCTTTCCCTTTTTGAGTTAAAACATGTAAAATAACAGGTCCTTCTTTTTCTTTGAGTTTATTTAACATGTGAACGAGTTCAATTACATTATGTCCGTCAACAGGGCCAATGTAGTTTACTCCTAAGTCTTCAAAAAATCCCCCGGGAAAAAGCAAAGATTTAAAGGATCTTTCTACTCTCTTAGAAAAACTAAGCAGTGCAGGTCCTATGAGTGGTAACCATTTTAAAATTTGATAATAAAATTTTTTATAACGATTATAAAAGTGAGAACTTATAATGTTATTTAAATAAGTTGAAATAGAACCTATATTCTTAGAAATAGACATGAAATTGTCATTTAAAACAATTAAACATTTTGGTTTAATATGTCCTACATGATTTAAAGCTTCTAATGCCATACCACATCCAATGGAC
>CALDSP010000054.1 GCA_937924465.1 uncultured Leptospiraceae bacterium | reverse complement strand
AAGTTTGATCGCTACTTTCTCCATCATGAATAATGTATTCATAGTCTTTGAAGTCTTGCGCTAAAACAGATTCTATGCATCTTTGGATTGTTTTTTCATTATTTTTTACAACTGTAATTACACTAACAAAAGGATTTTTTTTCATCAATTTGGATATAAGATTTAAGTAATATATTTATAAAGCTTTTTTTGGTTTACCGAAATATAAAATCACTATTCTTAATTTTTTAGACTACAAGCTGACTGAAGAAAATATTCTTGAATGTTATAAAAAAATTCAAGGATTACGACTAAGAAAGGCTTTGTATTCGTTTTGATACCGCTCTTTATTGATTTTACCCACAAAATTAATTTTTTGCTCTTTTAGAAAATTAGAAAGAGCTAAAATTCTTTCTTTAACAGGGGGATGAGTTTTTAATAAAGTTTCACTTTCGGATGAGTTATTCAATTTGTTTAAATAAGTAAAGGCAGCTTCGGGATTGTAACCGGCTTGAACCATATAAATCACTCCTGCTTTATCGGAGTCCATTTCTTCTTCTTTTTTTCGCCCTTGTTCAAAAAATTGTAAATACATTCCATCCACAGCAGTCTTGGTAAAAGAACTAACTAAATCTCCACCAGGAGCCATAATTGAAGCTAATACATCTAAAAATCCAACTTTATCTTCTTCAAAGTTTCCAGAATGCTTTAAAGTTACATGACTCAATTCATGGGCTAAAAGTCCTGCAAGTTCAGCCTCGTTTTCAATTCGACTCAATGCTCCTTTTGTAATTAGAATGTATCCTCCTGGACAAGCAAAGGCATTCACTTCATTTGTGTTGAGAATTCCAAAACGAAAGTTTAACTCCTGCCTAGAAGAATATGAAGCAAGAAGTAAACCAACAGAATTGATATAATTTGTAAACTCTATATCTCGAATGAGTCCATATTTTTTGGCAAGTCTTGCGGCAAGAGTTCTCCCGACCTGAACCTCTTTTTTTATGGAAGGATTTACAGCCAATTCATGTTTTTTTTCATGAGTAGAACAAGAAAGTATGAGAAGAAGGAAAGCGGCTAAATAGGGAGCCGCACATTTTTTTTCTAAAAACACAGCAATAGGACTCAAACATTTTCTCCTACTTGTCTTCTATTTTGTTTACAGGTAATTTTTCTAACCAAGTTATGCTATCAAAATCATAGTCTTCAGAAGCTCCTCTAGTGCGAAGAGTTTTAGATTCTACAAATCCTCTTGCGGCAGCTGTCTGAGTGAAAGTAGAGGCTCTTGCTCTGGCTTTTACTGCTGTGGATTTGTCAATGTCTGAACCAAAATCCACCTTTCCAGAGGGAGGATTGGAAGATAAGAATAATTTATTTACCCATCCTTCTTGTCCTTCATAGACAACTTTAATGAATAAATCTTTCTCCCCCAATTTTCTTACCATTGCTCCTTGTGGTAAAGGAGAACTAGAAGAACTAGCAACAGGTTCCTTATGAAGTTTAGCAACAGGACTTTGCACATACAAAGCATTTGCTAAAAGTGACGAGGAAGATACTAACACTAAAAATAAAACTAACTTTTTCATAAACCTCTCCTTAAATTTTAAATTTTTTATTTATGAGTTCTTGTAAATACCCCATCCCAACTTTCCTCAGGTGGATTTTTTAGATAAAATTCGCATCTTTCAACAAGCATGTCAACTGCTTTATCTTTTTGTCCTTTTCTCTTTTTAGACTCCTCAAAAAGTCTTATTGCTTTAGACCAATCTCTTTTTAAATAGAATTGAAAAGCTTCTTCATAAATCTCTGTAGATTCTTGAATGATTGGATTTATATTTGACATTGTAGAAATGAGTTCATAAATTCGAATAGGTTCATTCTTCCCTTTTACTCGAACCAGATCTAACTCACGTGTAAAAAACTCTTTTTCAATCCGAACCTTAGTATTTTCAGAAATTAAAATACTTACCCCATAATCTTTTCCTGCAGCTTCTAATCGAGCAGCTAAATTTACAGTATCTCCCATCATAGTATAAGACGCCAAATTATCGGTTCCCATGAATCCAACTTTGGCCTTTCCAGTATTGAGTCCAATTCGAATGTTCATTTCTTGGGCATCGGGAATATATTTGTTATGCTCTTTCCAATATTGTTTGAGTTCTGCTAATTTATCTAACATTTCCAAAGAAGCTTTGGCAGCTTCTAAAAAATGATTTGGTCTTTCAATTGGTGCTCCAAATATCCCCACAATAGCATCCCCTATGTACTTGTCTAGAGTACCTTTATTTTCTTTTAAAATGATCGTCATAGCAGATAAATACTCATTTAAAAGAGCGGCTAATTCAATAGAAGAAAGTTGTTCACTTATTGTAGAAAAGCCTGCCACATCAGAAAAGAAAGCAGTGATTTCTTTTTCTCCCCCTTTTTTTAGAGCATCTAGATCCTTTAGAGCTTCTGAAACAATTGTTGGATCAACCATGTTGGAAAGAATTTTATTGTATTTTCTTCTTTCAGCCCCCTCCGTCAAAGACAAATATGCCATACAATTCAATACTACAACAGGATAACTGATTATAAATTCAGCCAAAGGAAGATGAATGTTGAACTTAAAAACAACAAAACTAAGAATAGGATAAGCAATAAAAACCAATAAAGGTAAAATAACACGTAAAACAACATTTTGATAAAATAAAGAAAAGTATATAGCAAAGGGAAGAAAAACTCCTAAAATAAAAATCCAAAGAAACTTAGGTGGAGAGGTCAAAATATGATTTTCAAACAAATTTGAAATAAACACCGCATAATAGGTAAATCCGGGTTGATCTCCATAAGGCGTAAGACGAACGTCATAAGTAGAGGCTGCAGAAGTTCCTATGATTACAATTTTATCTTGAAAACTACTCTTTGGTACCTTACCTTGAGAATCATCCTTAATTTCTCCTGCTTGCAAAGCTCGGATTGTATCAATGACTCCTGAAATTCCAATTCGATTTAACTTATCAAGTGTTTCTTTATTGTAATAATGGAGCCTGTATTGTCCTTTTGTATTGAGTGGAATATCTTTTATATTTCCATCTTCTTGAACCAATCGCAGATTCTCTCGACTTGCTATGTATTTGTGAATAGGATACATAGCATGATAAGCCTGTATACCAAGAGAAGGATAAATTTTACCTAAGTAGTTAAATACAGGATAAGCCTTGCGAGCCACTCCATCCCCATCTGCAGAGTAAGTTACTACATGTACAAAAGGAGCAAAATCAGCTAGTAAATATTTTTGTCTTCCCTCCACAAAGCTCGCCGAAGGAAAGTTTAAAAGATTGTTTTGTATAATTCCAAGCTCTTCAAAATTTTCTACAAAGATAGATTGCTTTAAAATATTCTCTGGAACAGAATCGTGATAAGGCTTTAGCTCACTTTCATTTAAATCTTCTGTTTTAATAGTAATGGCATGAGAAACATTCCCTAAACCCATTGTCATACGGATGAGATCAGCATCATCTTGCGTCTCTTCAAAAAACATAATATCAAACAAAATCATTTTAGCTCCCCCTTCTGCAATGTATTGCAAAATAGGTGGATAAACTTTTCGATTCCAGGGCCAACGACCAAAAAGAGGAGTATTTGCATAAGTAGTAAGTGAGTTTTCGTCAATGTCTACTATGACAAGTTTATCTGTAAATTTATTATTTGGATTAAAATTTACATAACGAAAGTCTAAACTTATATCTTCTAATTGATCTAGTTGTCCTCCTATTTTTAATAGTAAAACAATGAGGATTGGAAATATTCCTATAAGAATTGCCCAGTGAATTTTTTTTACTTTCCTGAACATATTAGTTATTCTTAGAACTTACAACCACATAAATAGAGGATGAATTATAGTGAAGGGGCTGATTGGGTCTATCCGAATCCAATTTAGCATGTCCTTTTCCAAATTCATGAATTAAATTGATACCAATAGAAGCCTTTGCTGTAGAAAAAGAAAATCCTAAAGTATAGCCGGTATTATTTACATACTCATTGCGAGGATTCTCACGCAACGAAGGAATTTTATAATTCACAATGGTAGAACCATCATTCAACAAAAATTCATTTTGTCTCCCAATTTCTCGATTGGAAGCAATTGCTGCTGAAGTAAGCCATGATTGATTTTTTGTATTGGCATAATTTGTAAAAGTTCCCAAACGTAAAGAAAAGTACTCTGTAAAATAATACTCCAATCCAAAAGCAAAATTAGTAGTTGCATAAAGTTTAAGTTCAAGGTCTTCATTGTCAGTCAAGGTAATTATAGTAGGAACTCCTCCACCATATAATAACTCTGTATTATTCGTTTTTCTAGAATATCCACTAGTGTAGATAAAATCAAAAGAAGCAGTTAATTCTTTATTTGGAAAGAAAGCAGTTCCTAGACGAAGTTCAGTTACCTCTGGAATTTTTCCACTGTATGAAGGTCCTTTATAAATGGTATCCCCAATGCTCCCACCAAAAGCCCTGTGGGTTCCTTCTACAAATAAAATCCCCTCTGTTCCTCCTGCAACAGAATCAACTTGAAAAGTATTGATGAGTCGATTTTCAGAAGTTACAACAATTCTACGAATAGAAGCTCCAAAAGAAAGTGGATCAATAGGAGTGTACATAATCCCGAAAATAGGAATAAAACCACGAGTTACTCTGCTATCTGCATAAGTTTGTATAATGTAAGTCTTATCTTTAAATTGGACTAAATTGCTACTAGAAATGCTTGCTGTGTCTTGTAAATAATAAAGAGAAAATCCATAAGAAAACTTTTCCGGAACCAAAGTTTTTGCATAACTTACCCCAACGTTAATTTGGTTATAGGTCTCACGGTTGTAATTTCGGATATTTGATATGGTAGGATAATAAAGAGAAAGTTGAACTTGATCATTTCTTTGAAAGCTATCGTTAGTTGGATTTAAAATAGAAAAACCAATTCTGGACCCTTTTTCTGTTTCCTTGACAAGTCCAAAAAAATTAGGAATATAATTGCGAAATTCTCTTTCATACCCTTGGGCTGGACCTAAAACATCATTGTAAGTCTTTTTACCTGTTGTATAATTGCTTGCAGAAAGAGAAATGGAACTATCGTAAACATAAGCAAGACCTGCTGGATTGTAATATCCACCAGAGGGATCATCCGCTATAGCGGTAAAGGCTCCCCCCATTCCAGAGGCACGTTCTCCAAAAAATCCATTAATGTTATGATAGCTATCAGCTTGCAAAAACTCAAACAAAAAGACATATACAAACAAGAACCAATATACAGTAGATTTATAATATGTCATACAATAAGTTACCTTTACTAATAAAATTTTACTTTCCAAAACTTACAATTCATTTAAAAAGTTTATAAAAAATTTTTTAATTTTTCTTTTGGACTTCTGATAATAGGTATATATTAACTTGACATTGTTATACATTTAAAAATACTAGAAATTATTTTTCTATAATGTATTCAAAAATTTCTTTCATGGATTCGTTCCCAAATTTATCTTTTGCCCAATATTCTAAAATATGTCTCCCTTCTTGTTTATATGTTTCGGGATAAAATAATTCCCATTTTTGTAAATCAGGATCATAATCAAAATAGGCTTTTTCTCCATCAATGTTTCCAAATATACTTTCTTCATCTAGCCCACTTCCTAGGTCTTCTGCTTTCATGAATATAGAAATATCAGACTTATATTTCTTACCCGATTTAAGTTTGTATACCCATACTTTAGGTGGAGCATTATCTTCTAATACAGCAAAACTACCTGTATAATTTAAATTTGCTACGAAAGAAAAATCTTTCTGAATTTTAGAAACTAATTTATAAGGAACTCCATTTGAATTCAATAAAAAGAGTCCCGTTTTTTCTGGATTCAAAATTTGATTTTGATCTAGAGAAAAGTTAAATATGTAGCCGTGTTTAAATTCTCTATAATCAGGTAAGATAGTATAAACCTTAGATAAATAATTTAAATTAGGATGTTCAAACTGAATAGATTCATTTGCAAATACAGAAAAATAATTTTCAATAAATATAGAATTTTTCGTAAACAACAGTTTTGCTTTTTGATCTGAAGAAGTAATTTTAGTTTCTACATTTGGAAATACGTTGGGTGAAATATTTAGATTTTGACTTTTAGAATATGGTTTAGTATCTTTTATAATTTTAAAAGAAAGAATTATTTTGTTTTTAGTTATACCTGTAAGTTCTATTTGAATTAAATAATTAGAATTTTCTTCCAATTTTTCTAAATTTAAAATTCCACTTTCCTTTTTAGAAAAACGTAAATTTTCTAAATCAGAATTTTCTCGATTATACAAATAATACAAAAAAGGCTTTCCATTCATATTGGATTTATAATTATCAAAAATAAAACAAGAATGCAAAACATGAGGTTTATAAATTTTAGTAAAATCAATTTCTTGAAGCAAAGCCTCATTTACTTTCAGGACAATATTTTTTAATCCTAGTCGATTTCCCGACTTTGTAACCTCACTGGCTGCTACTTTGATTCCAATTTTACCTTGTAAAAAAATAGGTACTCGCTCGGCATCAATGTAAAAATTGGAATAACTTGGTTCAAATTTAATTTTTAAGTTTTTATTCTCTCCATTTATAAAACTTTCATTGTTTAAAACAACAAGTTCCACATAGTTTGGTACAATTTGAGTTTCTAAGATAGATGTATCTAAAAAATCAGCTAAGTTGTAGTAAGTCTCACCTTGAAATAAATCCACATGAAGATGAGCAGGTCCTAAACCTGTCTTCCCTGAGTAACCTAAAATTTCTCCTGCCATAAGTTTAGGTTGACTTTGAGCGGGAAAAATATATTCAAAATCTTGGCGAAAGAAAATTTTTTGTTTAATTTCTTCATTGGTTATAAAGTTTAAAATACTTTCTGAAAACCTTTGTAAATGTCCATATCGACTAATCAGACCATCCTCATGCTCTAACCAAACCGCATTCCCAATGCTATAGCGATAACTTTGAAGTTTAATCACTTTACCATGAGTAAGAGCTAAAATAGGAATCCCTTCTTTTCCCTCTGTGGCAAAGTCTGTGCCCATATGGAAACTATAGCGTCGAAACTCTCCAAAAGTTCCAGTAATCACTTTACTTCCCTGTACGGGCCAGTGATAGGGATTAGCAATAAGAGAAAAAGAAAAAATCAAAAAGCTATATAAAAACTTACACTTATAAGAAAGAATCTTAGGCATTGTTTATAAATAACCATATCTTTAAATTTAGCTAAATATTTTATTAAAATTTTTTATTTAGAAATCACATATAAAGCTAGTTTTGCAAAAAAATTAGGTCTAAAAAAAATTTTTTTCCTTCCACTGAAAAAAACCTTTTCCTCTATTTGTATTTCTTGAGACTCACAGAACTCTTCAAAATCAATAGAAGACAAAAAATGCAAATTGGGAGTATTATACCATCTGTAAGGAAGTATATCTGTAATTGGAGTTGCTCCAGTAAATAAGAGTTTAAAACGAATTTGCCAATACCCGAAATTAGGAAATCCTACAATTGTTTTTTTTCCAATTCGAAGTGCTTCTAAAATGACTTTTCCGGGGTGACGAGTTTCTTGGATAGTTTGATTTAAAATTACAAAGTCAAAACTTTTATCTAAATGGTGAGCAAGTCCATCATCTAAATCTCCATGGTGAACAATCAAACCTTTTTCAATGCATTTATAAATACTATCTTCATCTTTTTCAATTCCCTGCCCCCGAATTTTTTTTTGCTTCAAAAGATAAAGCAAATCTCCTTCTCCGCAACCTAAATCTAGAACTCTTGCTCCGCTTGAAACATAATTATAAATGAATTCAAAGTCGGCTCTCTCTATTCTTAGATTTTCTATATCATTCATTTAGATAAATAATTTCTTTCTTCATTAATTTCCAAGAGACTTACAAAATCCAATTCTCCCAATTGTTTTGCCATTCCCGATTCATAAACAGATTTTAATACAAAACTTAAAGGAAGAGAAACATGATTTTGTATGGCTAACTTTAAAGCATGGTTTAAATCTTTGTTCATATTTTTAAGAGAAAAATTTGGTTCAAAATTTCTTTCTTGAATGCATTTTCCTTTAAAGTCAGAAATTCCAGAACGAGCAGCTGAATTTGAAATTGTTTCCCAAAAAATTGAGTCTTCAATTCCAACTTTTTTAGCAAGCATAAGCCCTTCCATATAAACTTGTAAAATTCCAGCTTGAACCATATTCAAAGTAATTTTTGTAAGTTGTCCATTTCCTACTTTTCCACATTTTATAATTTTTTTCCCCGTTGCTTTCCAAATAAATTCACATTCTTGAAACTCCTCTTCTTTCTCACAACCAACCATAAATACAATCTCTCCATTTTTAGCAGCAAGTTTACTACCCGTCATAGGAGAATCTAAAAAATGAATACTTCGCAAACGACATTTTTGTTGTATACTCAAAGTCATTCCCAAAGAAGTTGTTCCAAAATCAATAAGATAACCTTTTCCTATTTCAAAATAATTTGACTCATCTAAAAATTTTTGAATAGATTCATCTTCTGTAAGACAAAGAATGGTAAATTTTACATTTTGAATCACTTCATTTGGTTTCGTATAAACCTTTGTTTTTTCATCTTCTAAATCTTGGATTTTCTTTGGATCTCTTGCGTAAATTTGAAGAGGGAGATTTAATTTTTTTAAGTTATTTACAATTCCCCTTCCCATAATGCCTACTCCAATAAAGGCAATAGCAGAATTCATTTGATTCTCCTAGTCTTTTTATTTTGTTTGGAATTAGATTGAGTTCTTATTTCTTTTTCCTGCGTTTTTTGTTGGATATTGGTTTGATTTTGAGTTTTAGACTCAATCTCAAGTTTTTTTGTATCTTCTGTGTTTGGATATTTAGGCCTTTGATGCAAACTAGAAAGTAAAATTTCTTTAAAAGATTGCTTGATTATATGTAAATCTCCAAGAGTAAGTCCAGATTCATCCAATTGGTTTTCTGCTAGTTTTATGTTTATAATTTTTTGAATTAGTTCATCAATTGATTCAGGACTAATTGTATCTAAAGAACGACTTGCGGCTTCTACCGAATCGGCTATCATTACTATCCCGGTCTCTTTGCTTTGTGGTTTAGGTCCTGGATACTGGAAATCTTTTTTATTGATTTTTTTTCTTTGTAGTGGAGTTAAATCTGCAAGAGCTTTATGATAAAAAAAAGCCATAGTGCTTGTGCCATGGTGTTCTGGAATAAAATCAATTACCTCACGTGGTAGACGAGCTTGTTTTGCCATAGCAATTCCATCAATCACATGATCAATTACAATCTTAGCGGCAAGTCCAGGATTATCTTTATCAATGTTTTCTGGCTTTGGAATGAGATGTTGATTTTCAATAAAGAAACCTGCATTTGGGATCTTTCCTATATCATGAAAATAAACCCCTGCTCTAACTAAAAATGTATTGAGTCCTAAATTCTGTGCCGCTCTTTCAGACATGGCAGCAACCATAAAAGTATGAGTATAGGTAGAGGGAGCTTTGGTTAGAAGAGCTTGTAGTAAAGGGTGACTAGTATCTGCTAATTCTTGAAGCTTAAACCGAGTGGGAATGTTAAAAAGATATTCATAAATTGGTAAAATAATTTGAGCATCAGTAGCAGAAATAAAACCATTTATAAAACAAAGCAAATAAACTTTGAAAATATTAGATGTAACTAAATTTCTCCAAAAAGAATTAGTTGGTTGTTCACTCCAATACTCTCTTGCATCCAGTAAATATCCACTTGTAGATACAACAACTTGAATCAAAGAAATCCAAAATCCAACTTTTAAAAAATCTAATCTCCTTTTAATTTTAAGCCCATACATAGAGGCTACTACAGTAGTTGCAAAGCCTAAAACAAAGGAAGTGATGTTGTTGAGTGCAAGTAAAAATATATAAAAAGAAAGATAAGTTCCTAGAATAATTCCTAACTCTTCATCAAAAATAAAACCAATTAACAAACAAACAAGTCCAATTGGAGTAAACAAGGTAAAGTAATAAACTTGATCTAAATTGCTATCTGGATGATAGTAAAGTTTATAAATTCCAAAAGTATAAATTATAAAAATCCAAGCCAAAGAAAATACAATTATATTGCTTGCAATATCCACTAACTTTTTAGGATCATATTTCCTTAAAAATGCAGCAATAATTCCAATAAAGATGATTTGAACAATTAAAATAGAAAGTATAGAAGAAATATTTGTTCTAGACAAACTTTGATTTACATACTCTAATTTATGTCGAATTTCAGGAGTGATGAGCTCTCCTTTTCGAACAATAATTTCATTTTTTTCAATCTTACTATTGATTGGTTTTACTTTA
>CALDSP010000053.1 GCA_937924465.1 uncultured Leptospiraceae bacterium | reverse complement strand
CGGATTCATCTTGCACTACTCTATCTACTTTGGGTAATAAATCTAAGATAAATGGTTCATATTCCTTAGTATGAAAAATATATTCCGCTGATTTAAACATTAAATTCAATCTACCTTGAGATAAAAAAAACTTTCCTTCTGTTGTATTGGGAGAAATGGAATTTGCATTTAACCAAATTCGAAAAAAATAAACTTCTTTGATTTGTGTTTTGTCCTTATTTCCAAAACTAATCTTTATACCTGCATATTTTCTTTTATCAAAAACTTCAAAAGGAGAATCATCAATAATAATTTTACCATCTTCATCCAAATACACTCTTTCAAAATTATAAACAACATGTCCGAATCGTTTAATGAAAAATAAAAGTGTAGGAGCAATACCAACAAAATAAGGATTATTGGATTCTTGTTGAAGACGTCTACTTGTTGAGTAATTATAATAAGCTAATTCGTGAACAACGTTTTCCACGCTTGTGAGAGCTTTTTTTAATTGTATTTCTGAAAATTGCAAAGGATTATGAATGAATCCGGGTTTTTGTAATCCAATCATAATAAATCTAGAAGACTCAGAATTTAAGCTATACATATTTAGAAAATCTCCACCCGCAAGGAGATATAAGGTTGTATTGTTAGGAAAAGAATTGTTTAAATTTCTATCTTTCCATGTCTTCATTACATTGAGATAATTATTTTGTATTTTATTCCAATGTTTATTTATGTTTTTTTTATAATCTTGATATGCCTTAGTATTTACTAAATCAATAAATATGTTTTCTGCACTAAGATCTACTCCAGCTATAAACTCTGCAAAATGATCCCAATATTGCACACTGGGGATAGGCTCTTTTATTGTTTGAGATGCGCATTGGTTTAAAAAGATAACAAAAACAAAATGAATTAGACGATTGAAAGCTATCAAAATGAAGTCACTCCCCCAAATGCAGCAAAGTAAATAATGGCAATATTTGTAAAAGTAAGGTCTTTCCTCAATTAAAAATTTTTATCTAACAGTGATTTTTTCTTGCACTTCTAAATAAACTTTTTCTCAAATGGAATTTAAGTACAAAAAAACTTCAAGGGGGAGTTTATGAAAATTTATTTTTTAATTTTGGCATTTGTAATAAGTAGCTTACATGCCCAATCTCAAGCAGAGCTCTTTTCTCGTCCGGGAGTCATTGGAGATTCACTAAGCCAAGGCTTTTTTGGAGTTACTGTAGAAAAGAAAACCCAAGAATGGGCATATCCGGTACTTGTTGCTAAGCAAGCAGGGGCTGGCTCGCGCATAACATACAATCAACTGAAAGGACCCTTCGTAAATTTAGAAGATGTTTTAAAAGGAGATTGTGGACCATTCTGCATTGCAAGTGCTGTAATTGGTGGAAATGAAGCAACTGTCAATCTTCCAAGCCATGCAGGAATCACTGGTGCAGAGTATACTTCTGTTTTGAGAACTAGTGGAAAGTGTGAAGACATAACTGCCAAAAAATGGGAAAAAGAATGGTATTGGAAAAATTGGTACACTTACACTTATCGTTGGGTGCAAGTTCCCGATTGCAAAAAACCCGATAAATTCCATCGATTTGGTTTGAGAGATGCTGGTACGCAAATGGAAATCATGGAAAAAGTAAAACCTACATTTTTATTTGGAACAGCGGGAGCCAATCATGTTCTTTGCACTGCTTTACATACTTCTTTAGATTGTTTAGATGAAGCTCGTTTTAAAAGAGACATTCGAGAAGTTATGCGTAGAATGGCAGCTATTGGAACGATTCGTGGGGGAGTTTTATTCACAATTCCAAACGTAACTACAATTGCTTATTTGGAACAATACAAAGATCCACAAAACAGAGCAAACTATACTGGACTTAAAGCCTTTTATAGAAGTTCCGTTTCTGATCCCTCCCAAGTTCTAGATGCAAACGAAATTGCAACAATTAATAATTTTTTGACAATGCTAAACAATGAGATTAAAGCTCAAGCCACAGCAATGGGGTTTGCTCTCACTGATGCAAAGGTCTTATTCGATGATATTCGAGAAAACGGAAGACCTATCCGAAGTTCTACAGGTTGGAGTCCGGGAAATGCTAGAGCTCATTGGCCACTGCCGGGTAAACCTGGAGTGTTTGGCTTAGATGGTGTTCATCCTAATATGTATGGACATACAGTTTTAGCAAATGAACTAATTAAATCAATCAATACACGCTACAACTTAAACATTCCACAAATCAATGAATACAATGCTTGGTACAATGACAGTTTGAACCGCAACCCAGTGGATCTCAAAAATTTCTTGAGTAATACCATCATTGGTCAAGTAATTTCTTGGCTCATTAGTGTATTTACCTAAAGGAGGAATATATGGATAAAAAATGGATAATTTTAGCCCTTGGAATTTTAACTTTAGTTGCGGTGGGAATTTTATTATATCCAACAAAAAAAGAAAAACAAAAACCAACCTCTCATGTAAACAAAGAGGAAATGCCTATCTTTCGAGATAAAGGATATTCTGATACTATTTATCCCGATGCTCCATCTCCTTTCACAGAGGATGCAAAACTTGAAGATGAAGCAGTTTTTCTTTGGCCTACAGCTCTTCAAAGTGTAAAAGACGATAAACACAGAGAAAAAGTGAAAGAGGAATGGAGGGCATTTGCAAGCGCATATCCAAATAACATTTATGTGCTAAATGAATACAAACCTTCAATGACTAAAGAGCAAGAAGAAAAAGTGATCGCAGAAATGAACACTTTCACAGAAGTAGAAACTTTCTTTGCACGTAACGTCTCCTCTGGCAAGTATGCTGCAGTTGGAGTAGAACCTCAAACAAGCAATACTCCCGGAATAACCCCACAAGCACAGAAAGTTTATTTTGACTATAAAATTATAGAGTTAGAGTCTAGAATTCAACTCATTGAGTATGCAAAGCAAAACAAAGCTTTTAGCTCTGAACAAGAGGCAATGGCTGATAAAGAGATCGCTAATTGGAAAAAAGAAATAGAAGAACTTAAAGAAGTAGCAAAAACAATTCCTAATATTTAAAAATATCTATAAGATCCATCTACTAGGTGGATCTTTTTTAAGCAATTACAACAATTCTAACCTTTTTTAAACCATGGAAAAAATGCACTTGTCGTACGTTGGTATTCTTTATAAATATCTTCTCTTTTTTGTAAGATAAATTTTTCAGTAATAGGTATTCCTGTAAATCGGGTTAAAAATATATACATAAGAATTGGAGAAATAAGCCCAACATAACCATAAGGAGATGCTAAACTAATAAGAGCCCAACTCACCCAAACAAGCCATTCAAAAAAATAATTAGGATGCCTAGAATAATACCAAAGCCCTACTTCACAATTTTTCCCTTTGTTTTCGGGATTTTTCTTGAATTGAGTGAGTTGGTAATCGGCAATAGCCTCTCCCATGAGAGCAACTATAAAAAGAATAACTCCTAAGTATTCTAAAACATGAAACTCCGAATTTGGATTGCTTGCAATTAAATAAAAAGGAATAGATAAAACTACATTCAATGCACCTTGAAACTGAAAAATATTTGTAAAAAATTTTCTATGAACATACTCTCCATAACTTTCTCGAAATGACGCATAACGTTCATCTTCTTTATGACCACTTAATACTCTTGTAATAAATAAATATCCACCCAAACGAAAACCCCAAAAACTTACCAAACTCACAATGAGAATTTTTTTTTCAAAAGCCCCATTGCAAAGAAAGTAAAACACCCAAACAAAAATCACTAAACTAAAAGTCCAAGCAACATCTACAATGTTATAATTATTTTTCCTTTTTCCATAGTACCATAAAATACCCATAAAAATAGCTACTAAAAGCCAACCAAAAAGAAAATGTTTTAAAACTTCTATCATGCTTTAACACCCTGTTTTTGAAATTTATGAAGTGGAATTCTTTTTAAAATTGGTAAAACTATTATATAACTTAAGAAAGTAAGAACTGGACTTATAACAAACCAAGCAAAAATTCCATGAAGATTCGCAACCCAAAAAGTTTGAATTGCAAGCCAAATGTCTTCTTTTAGCATGAAGAAAATTTTTTCCATGGAAATGGGAAAGGGTTGAGAATTTAATAAAAACTCCCCAAATCGAATCAAAGGAATAAATAAAATGAGTTGTAAAGGGTAGACCAAGTAGTTCACCAATTGTATGGCTACTATATTTAAACGTAAAAGAAAAGTTGCAAGAGTGCACAAAATAACAGTAGAACCAAGCACAGGAAATATACCTAAGCTTATCCCAAAAGCAATACTTAAAGCAATTTTCTGCGGTGTGATCCCTTGCAAAAGTAAATTAATAATTGGTTTAGCTATTTTATTATAAAGAAATTCTTTCATGAATCCCTCAAAAGAAGTTTTTCTATTCCATCTAATTTATCTAGTGTAAATAGTTTTATAAGCATATAGAGAGACATAGCAATTGTCCCAAACATCATAATTAGAAGAAACCAAAGTACTCTCAAAAACCAAGAAGACTCTTTATAAAACACCCAAATATAAAAGAAAAGAAAAGCAAAGTAAGCATCATAAAGAGTCATGACTGCCCAAGGGTCCTGAATGAGAGTTGGAAGATGTTGAAATAAATTTAACTCCAAGGACGCCTTAGTTGTAGAATAAATCATAAAAATAAAAATAAAACTAAACAAAATCTTTAAAAATATCATATCCCCCTCACAGTTCTAAATTGTTTGGTCCAGTATAAAACATTTGCACAACGGAAATGTTTCTCATTTGAAAAGCTCCAGCACAATATCCTAGATAATAACGCCACATACGAATAAACTTTTCACTAAACCCAAGTTTTCTAACATACTGTAAATTATTTTCAAAATTAGATAACCATTCATTTAAAGTTTTTGCATAACTCAAACCAATATCATCAATATGATACAAATGCAAGTTGCCTGTTCTATTAATAGCTAAATTTAACCTTGCGATGGAAGGTAAAAGAGAGCCGGGAAAAATATATTTTTGAATGAAATCAATTCCTTTTTTAAATTCATTATAACGGGAGTCGGGGGAAGTGATCACTTGAAAACCCAAGAGTCCGTTTGGTTTTAAAACTTCATGGCATTTTTTAAAATACGTTTCAAAATACTTATCCCCCACTGCTTCTAACATTTCTATAGAAACAATTCTATCATATTGTCCTTCAATTTTACGATAGTCTTTCAGTTGAACGTCTATGAGATGATCCACTTTTTCTTTTTTAAAAAGTTCTTTGGTATACTTATATTGTTCCTCAGAAATTGTAATAGTTGTAATTCGAGAACCATATTTTTTAGCAACATATAAACTAAACCCACCCCATCCACTTCCAATTTCTAAAATATGATGATGAGAACTAATTTTTAAATTTTGACAAATGTTGTCATACTTTTGAATTTGAGCTTGTTCTAAAGTTTCATTCCCAGTTTTGTAGTAAGCAGAAGAGTAAGTCATAGTGGGATCTAAAAACAATTTGTAGAACTCATTTCCCAAGTCGTAATGCTCTGAAATATTTCTTTTGCTTCCTTTGATTGTGTTTGCTCGATAAAGATGATACAACCGATTCAAAAAGTTCATAATTTTTATGTGAAAATAAAATCTTTTTGAGCCAGAGTTAGACGGACCGTTTTCTGCATTCAGTAAAAACCATGAAATTACTTTTTGAACGCTATCGGTGTCCCAATCCCTATCCATATAACTTTCTGCAAAACCTATATCCCCTAAAAGTACAGTTCTTTTATAAAAACGAAGATTGTGAACTTGTATTATTGCATGAATGTTTGTGCTTGTATCGTTTGGGTTTCCAAATGTAAAAACATTCTCCCCATTTTCATAAATTCGAAGTGAGCCTTTTTGCATTGGCTTTAAAGCATTTTGCAAAATCTTTTGAAAAAGATTCTTTCTTTGAACTTGTTCAATCTCTTGGGTTCCAGTTTTAGAAATGATTTTTTCCATAGTAAACTCCTCTTTGTAATTCTAGGTTTTGATTTTTTTTAAAATAAGGGATTTTCTTTAAATATAACAACAGGGCTTGAAAATGAATTTGAGTAATAATATGCAAGGTTACTAAAGGAAATCTAAAAAAGTAATATAAAAGTTTCCAGTTTGTTAGTGGCTTTCTTGTCCCAATTATAGAAGCATACAAAACGTGTTCATTATTTTGAATATCATTTATATTTATATGCAATTTTTCATTTGGTTCTCTTATAATAAACTCAAACTCTGTTTCTAGATCTTGGAATGGAGATACATAAAAAAATTTTTTTTCTCTCTTATAGTGTGTACCGCTATTTTGTAATTCACTCTTTTGAATTATGTAAGGCTTAGTTTCTCCAAAAGTGTTATGAACCTCAATTAAAATGCATTCTAATTCATTCAAACTATTATAACAATAGTAAAAACAAACGGGATTAAAAGTATAGCCTAAAACCCGCAGGTTGGTTACTAAGAAAATCTTAGAGATATTTTGCTGAATTTTGTTTTGTTCTAAAAAGTATAAAATATTTTCCTTATGTGAAGATCGTTTAAAATCTAAATGATCTCTTTTATAAAAACTAAATAAATTCCATTTCTCATTGCTAAAAAATAAAAACTTTTTTGATAAATCTTCTAGTTCATCTAAATCTATACAAAAATTATAAATCCCATAAGAAAATTTATGAGACTTAGGCTTTAATCTCTCATGATAGACTTTGCACTCGTATATACTAGAGTTTAGTTCCATGGTTCCTTTCCTAACAAAACTTTTGCTAAATTATAGGAAGACAAAAAAGCATCTTCATGAAATCCGTAACGAAAATAGCTTCCACAATAATACACATTTGACTTTCCATTTAAAGAAGGGAGCTTTTCTTGAGCAAGACCAGTCAATTTATTAAATAAAGGATGTTCATAGAAAACCTTGTGTAAAATTTTTTCCTGTTCAATTCCTTGAATTTTATTTATGGAAACAAAATAATTTTGATTTTTTGAAACATCTTGTAAAGAATTCATCCAATACACGAGGTTGGAGTCAGACCATGTTCCTTCCGTTTTCTGTTCAATTCTATAATTCCATGAGGACCATGCTTTACGAACTTTGGGCATTACGTTGGGATCGGTATGTAGAACAGCTAAGTTACTTTCATAATTAAAACAAGAAAGCAAGTCTTTTTCTTCTAAAGTAGGATTTTCAAAAATTTTTAAAACTTGATCTGCATGACAAGCAAATATTAATTTATCAAATTTGTATTCTTTATCATTTGCTTTCACATAAACTCTATCTGCCTCTCTTCTCACTCTTTGAACTTCTGAATTTAAATGAATTTTATCTTTAAAAGGTTGAATTAAACGCTTAACGTAATTTTGTGATCCCCCTTCTACGGTCTTCCATTGGTACTGGGTATTGAGTCCTAGAAATCCATGATTATAAAAAAAACGAATTAGAGTAGTAGCGGGAAAATCTAGCATTTTTTGAATGGGAGTAGACCAAACAGCAGAACTCATAGGAATTAAATAATACTCTGCTAAGTCGGAGTGATACTGAAATTCATCTAAATATTCTCTTAAAGTTAGAGATTGAAAATTTGGATTATCCAAAATCTTTGGAGCATTTTGATTAAAACGATTTATATTATATAGTAAACGATAAAATTTCCAGTTAAAAATATTTTTACGTTGAGCGAAAAGTCCATTTATTCCAGAACCACAAAACTCTAATCCAGAAGGTTTGTGCTGAACACTAAAAGACATATTAGAGTTTTTTGTAGGAACATTCAACTCTCTAAAAAGGCGAGTCAGTAACGGGTAAGTGACTTCATTGTATACAATAAATCCCGTATCAATGGGTACGGTAGATTCTCCTTCTTTAACTTCAACTGTATTGGAGTGTCCACCAACATAACTATTCTTTTCAAAAAGAGTAATATCATAATTTTTATGCAGGAAATGGGCAGCACCCATTCCTGCTATACCTGTTCCAACAATGGCTAACTTTTGCAAATTACTTCTCCTTACATATTCCATACTTTGCTAAACGGTAGCCACGTCCGCCAAAAATTACCTTCTTTACGGAGGTTCTTTTCATGATAGTATTTTTTATTTTTTCAAGTTTTTTAAGTTGTGGAGCCATTGTCATTGAAATACTCACGGTCCTGTATTGACCTTTATTTAGCTCTCTAATAAGATGATCAATAGGTAAAGTCCCTACAAAACGAACTGGAACTTTCTTTCCAACTAAAATTGCATAATGCAAAAGAGCACCTATCTCATGTTCATCTCCGGGCATTACACTGACTAACCAAACTGGTTTTTTTGTTTTCAATTCAGTTTCATATTTTTTACATTGATTTCGAACGTAAGCTGTCACCCAACGTGAAAAGGAATGTTCATCGGCCACACTCAACATCCCATCCTGCCAAGCTCTTCCAACCAAATTTACTTTTTTTTCTAGAGAATGCCTAATGAAACTAGAAAAACTCATTTGTTTTGCTTGTTCATCAAAATAATTCTCAATTTCTAGAAATTGATTATTTTCAATCCAATGGATGAATTGCTTTTCTTCTTCAGAATAACTATCCTCATTTTTAAACTTTAATAGATTTTCTCTTCCTAAAGCCACAATATGAGAAATTTTTTCTCCCTCTTCGATGAACCGTACAATTTTAGCTAAAACTTCGTAATCCTCATTTGTGTAATACCAATATCCATTTGGGGCAAGTTGAGGTTTAAAAATTTTATAACGCTCTTGCCACTTACGAATGGTAAACCCTTTGATACCAGTCATTTTGCTTAAATCTTTAATAAGATATTTCATGTTCTTTCTCCTAGTTGAAAATTAGGCTTAGAACTAGAATAATTCTAATTATTTTAATGTCAAATCTTATTTTTTAAGTTTTGACACTTTTTTCTCAGAGGATTGAATCTTGCAATTAACCAAAATAAAAAAGAGGAAATTTTTATAGTTGAGTTCCAAAGTAAAAAAATATTTTTTGAATATCCTAGAAAAATATATTATTGTATCACTTAATCTTCAAAAAATCTCTTGAAAAAAATAAAGTTTAAATGAAACTTTTGAATTTATGAATTTAGAGATACGCACCCCTGAAAAAAAAATTGAAGTTTCTTGGTTTAGTGATTTATGCAATGGAGATTATGAGTACTTAGGAGTGAGTGATGGAATCTTTCGCTCTAGCTTTGAACATTGCAGAAATATTGTACTTAGGGCAGAAGAACTGGGTTTTAGAAATATTTTATTGCCTTCTTCTTACCAAACAGGACAAGACACTCTAGTCTTTGCCGGAGCAGTAGCTCCTATGACACATAAAATTAATTTACTCACTGCCATTCGTTGTGGAGAAGTGCATCCTCCTATGCTTGCGCGTGCTTTATCCACTTTAGATCATATTTTAAAAGGAAGGCTTACTATAAACATAATATCCTCTGATTTACCCGGCACGCAAGCAAGCAATGAAGAACGTTATGCGAAATCAAGGGAAGTAATTGAAATCTTAAAGCAAGGCTGGACGAAAGAAAAAATTTCCTTTCAAGGTAAGTATTATTCTTTTGAGTTAGATTCTGATCCTGTAAAATCTTACCAACAGAATGGAGGACCCCTACTTTACTTTGGTGGAATTTCTGAAGCAGCCAGAGAACTTTGTGCAGAACATTGCGATGTGTATTTGCTTTGGCCTGAAACAGAAAATAGATTGAAAGAAACTATGGAAGATATGGTTCAAAGAGCAAAAAAATATGGCCGCAAGATTGATTTTGGTTTAAGAATTCATATGATTGTTAGAGAAACAGAAGAGGAAGCAAGGACTTACGCTCAACGTTTAATTTCTAGGCTAGATTTACAAAAAGGAGAGGAGCTCAAACACCGCTCTTTAGATTCTAAATCCCTAGGCGTTATGCGTCAGGATGAACTTCGCAAACAAGCAGATCCCAACTTGTTTATTGAGGAAAATATTTGGTCTGGGATTGGACTGGCTCGTTCAGGTTGTGGAAGTGCAATTGTAGGAAGTGCAGAACAAGTAGTTAAAAAAATCAATCGCTATATTGATATGGGATTTAGAGCTTTCATTTTATCTGGTTATCCTCTCATGCGTGAAATTGACTATGTAGCTAAATATGTTTTACCCCATATTCCATTAGCCACTTTTTCTTTAGAACAAGGTCGCACTCCAAAAGAAACTCCCATCACACCACTTACAACAGGAGTACGCAAATGATTCCTAGAGTTAAATTTCACGTAACGTCCAAAGAGTTTTCTCAACTTGTATATGGAGTATGGCGTTTATCAGAAGATGAAAGAGGAAATTCTGAAAAAGTAGTTCAAGAAAAAATTGAATTTTGTTTAGAAAATGGAATCACCACTTTCGATCATGCCGATATTTACGGAAGCTATACATGCGAAGAAATTTTCGGAAGAGTTTTGAAACAAAATAAATCTCTTGCTACTAAGATGGAAATTGTCACAAAATGTGGGATTATGCTTGTATCTCCTAACCGCCCAAACAATCGCATTAAACATTATAATACAACCAAAGCCCATATTTTACAATCTGTTGAAAATAGTCTAAAAAATCTAAATGTGGAAAAAATAGATCTCTTATTAATTCATAGACCCAATCCTATTTTAAATCCTGAAGAAGTTGCAAGTGCTTTTTACGAATTACGAAATAGTGGAAAAGTTTCCCATTTTGGAGTTTCTAATTTTTTACCCCACCAAGTAGAGACTCTACAAAAAAATTTAGATTTTCCTTTAATTACAAACCAAATTGAATTGAGTCCATTGTATATAGCTCCTTTCACAAACGGAATCTTAGATGACTGTTTACAAAGAAAAATTGCTCCTATGGCATGGTCACCTTTTGGAGGTGGAAGACTCCTTCAAAAACAAGATGAACTCTCACGTAACGTAATGAATACAATTGAAAAACTTGCCAATAAATATCAATTCACAGAGGAAGAAATCATCTTAAAGTGGTTAACTTTTCCACCACATAATATAGCTCCTGTTATTGGAACAAATAAGATTGAACGTATAAAACGTTATTTACAATATACACAAGTTCCTATGGATATTCAAGATTGGTTTGAAATTTACTCGGCAAGTTTAGGGAAAGAAGTGCCATAATGGGAGTTTTTGATACTTACGACATAACAGTATTTTTAGTTACGTTAGGTGCAACTCTTTTTATAGGATTTCTTGCTAGCAAAACAGAAAATACCTCTTCAGACTTTTTTTTAGGTGGAAAGACTCTTCGTTGGTGGGCAATTGCTGGTTCTGTTTTTGGTACAAACGTAAGCGCAACTCATATTGTAGGAATGCTTGGAGTGGGTTATTCCATTGGCTTTGCTCAAAGTCATTATGAATTTGGAGCCATCCCTGCCCTACTACTTTTAGCTTATATATTTCTACCCGTATATCATAAACTAGGAGTTACAACACTTTCAGAATATTTAGAAATCCGTTATGATGAAAAAAGTCGCCTTCTTTATTCCATTATTCTTATATTACTCATCATTCTTCAAATGATGGCTTCTTTTTATATTGGCTCTCGTTCTATGCTACTTTTGTTCAAAGGTACAAAACTTGAAATTAGTTACGAATTAGGAATTCTTGTTTTAGGAATTATTACCACAGGTTACACTTTATTCGGAGGACTAAAAGCTGTTGTATGGACAGATGTCATACAGTCAGTTATTATTTTAATTGGTTCTTTTGTGATCTGTTACCTAACGTTTATCCAACCAGAGGTTGGTGGGTGGGAAGGACTCATAGAAAAAGAAAGTCTCATAGAACACAATAGCAAAATGAGACTTTACTTACCCTCCGACCATCCAGACTTACCTTTAAGTGGGGCTTTCAGTGGACTTATCCTTTTGCACTTTTTTTATTGGGGAACCAATCAATACTTAGTTCAAAGAGCCTTGGGAGCTGTCTCTGAAAGAGAAGCTAGAATTGGAATTATCTCTGCTTCGTTTTTGAAACTTTTCATTCCTTTCTTAAGCATCACTACAGGAGTTGCCGCTTACCACTTCTTTAAAGGACGTGGAATTGATGCAGAAATTGTACCCGACTCAGCTCTGCCAGAACTTCTAAAAATTATTGTTCCAAAAGGCTTTGGACTTTCTGGAATCATTGCCTCTGCTATTCTTGGAGCAATTCTTTCCTCACTAGATTCTATGATGAACTCGGGAGCAACTCTTTTTACATTAGACATTTATAAAAAGTATATTAACCAAAACGCAAACGATAAACAGTTAGTTCGTGTAAGTCAAATTGTGATGATCTTGATTGTCATCATATCCATGATCAGTACTATGTTCTTCTTTGGAGTGAACTACAAAGGTAGTTTCGTATTAAAGGTTTCGGCTCTTAGTTCTTATTTAACACCCGGAATTGTAGTAGTTTTTCTTGCTGGGATGTTATCAAGAAGAGTTTCGCCAAGTGCTGCTTTTTTCTCTATTTTAATTGCTCCAATCTTTGGTTTTTTTACAGAATATTTTTATAATCATTATCTTTTTCAAGTATCCCTGCTACACAACATATTCGGGGATAAGTTAAACTTTATGTATAGAGTTTCTTTTTCAGTAGGATTGACTTATATTTTACTATTTATAATCTCTCGTTTTTCAGAGCAAAATCCAGAAAAAGAAGCCTTAAATTGGATAGATATTTCGGGTCACTCCAAAACTGATATTACGATTTTAGGAATTAAAATTTTCATATTTGTATTATTTCAAGTTTTATTTATTTATCTGGCTATCCAAAATTTAGAACAAAAGCATTGGTTTAGTTTAATTGCTTTTTTGTTTACTATGGGACTTTTTATATATAATTTAATTCGTAAAATGGGCGGACTTCAAAATTTTCAGGTATCTCAAATTTTTCGAGATGATAGATTTTATGCTGGACTTCTTGCAAGCATCACCGCCTCTATGCTATTATTCTTTTTATAAAATTCGTAAAAATTTAAGAGTTTGACTTTTCATAGTAAGTTCATAAAACAACTTCATGAAAAATGTTACAAAAAAAATTTTTTTTCTAATTTTTATATTAGAATGCTCTCCTAAACCAAGCAATAATCCATA
>CALDSP010000052.1 GCA_937924465.1 uncultured Leptospiraceae bacterium | reverse complement strand
TTCTAGTTTTTGTGAATCTTTTATTTCAGTTTTTTTATCTTCTTTTTTGAGAACTTCTTGTTCTTTTTCTTTTGTAGGAACTAATGCTACATTGTCTAAATTGTCTTTTTGAGTTTCTTTTGGTGAAGATTCGTTTTTCTCTAATGTTTTATCAGCTATAGAAGGTTGTACCTCTTCCGTTTGGGTTTTTTGTTCTAAGTCTTTGGATTTTTCAAATTTAGAAATTTGCTTTTCTCTTTCTTGGATAGATTCTTTTTCTGCTTGAAGAGTCTCTTTTTTCTTAAATAAGATTTCTTTTTCTTTTTCTAAATCTGCTACTTGTTTAGAATTTGGATCTTGTTCTTTTTTTAATTCTTTCAGTTTTTCATCAATTTGTTTGTATTTGTCTCCCAAAACTTCTTCTAGTTTTACGATCTCTTCTTTTTTTTCTTCTATTGCTTTTTTTTCTTCATTTAGTTTCTCTTTTTTAAACTCTTCAAATTTTTTCTTTTCTTCTTCAAAGTTTTTAGATTCAATCTCTTTTGAACTTACATTTTCTTCTAGTTCATCTAATTTAACATCTTTACTAAATTTTTTTAAAATATTTTTTTCCACAGGAATTACTATTTCTGTATTTCCAGCCCACTCTCTATGATTTGTAGAAATACCCATCCCTTTATTAGTTAAGAAATCTTTTATCTTAGAAGTGTATTTTGAAAGGATATAATTTAATTTTCCACGATGAATAGCATTATAATACAAAGTATAAATAGCTAAAATTTCTGCTTGTGATTCGGGATAATCAAAAACTGTTTGTAGATAACCAGAGAGAATTCTTTGAATAGAATGAATATGACCGAAGTTTGTAGAAGCTCCTAAATATAAAATATCACCCCCCAGTTTTTCTTCTTCTTGAGTAGAAATTCTTATTACCCTTATACCTTCTAGTTCATGAGTTTTTGTAGGTTCTGCAAGAATGAGCCTTCCAAGTTTTTTCCCAAGATTTTCATGCAAGGTTTTGGTTTCTAAATGTGCTTTTTTAGTAGTTTTATTTTTGAATTGAACCTTGGGAGAATTTTTAATTTCTTCTTCTTTTAACTTTTCTTGAGCAAGCAAAACGAAAGATAAAATAACCAAAAACAAAAAAGCTCTCATATTCTTAGTATCGGTATGAAAATTTTTAAAACAAAAACTTATTTGGCACGTCTTCGATTTTCAATTGGTTTTAAAGTTTTAACTACTTTTAAATCTTGTTTTTGTAAAATCCGAATTACAGTCTCTTCTTCATTTCCGGGTTTTCCAGTTAAAAAAACTCTATCTTTATAAAAACTAAGTTCAGAATTTGTTCCTACCGGTTCAGAGCTTCGAGCATCTAAACTTAAGTCAGGATTAAACCGAGAAAGGTAAACCTCATTTTTATATTTCTCAAAAGCATAAACCTTTCCATCATTATAAACAATATGAGAGCGCCAAAAGATTTCCTCTTTCGTAACTTTCACTTGAGAAAGCTTTTCTAAATCAAGCAAAACCAAACGATGCACTCTTTCTACTGGACGGTTTCCATCAAAACCAATTACCACTACTCCTTCTTTAATTACATGAAATTCTTTTCCACAAATATTCGTATAAGGGCTTTTATACAGTGTTTGTTCATTAGTAGCATCTAAAACCCAAAGTTCATTTGTATAGTGACCGTCATCTTCATATTTCACCAAACGTAAAAACAAAACCTTATCTCCTACTACATTTTCACTTTTTTCGTCTTTTTCTTTAGCTTTTGAATCCTTTAGTTCCTCATTTTCTTTTTTGAGTTGTTCCACTTTTTTTTCTAATTCTTTTTCTTTTGGAGTAGGAGGAGTTTCTTCTTTTTTTGGCAATAGAGCAACTGTTTCTTCTTGCTTAGGTTTTTCTAGATTTTCTGTCTTTTTTTCACTTTGAGGTTTTTCTTCTTGTCTTTCATTTTTTTGAGGAGTAGAAACTTCTTTAGAAGGAGTTTCAGGAACTTCCTTTCTTGTCATTTCTTTGGTTAAGTCTTGATTGCTTTTTTTTGCAATTTCTTCTTTAAGAATTTCCTTCTGAACTTCTCTAGGTTTATCCTCACTTTTCAAAGTGGGAATAGTTTGAGCTTCTTTCTTTTTTTCAATAATAATTTCTTCTATTTTCTTTTTATCTTCAGGTTTAATTTCAGGTAGATCCTTAATACTTTCTACAATTTCCTCTAAAAGAATTTCTTCTTTTTTAGAAACTTGGTTATAATCAATTGGAATCACTAATTGAGTATTGTTAGGCCAATCATTGTAATATTGAGAAAGTCCTACTTTTTCTACATTTAAATCATTGACTACGTTAGGTGAATATTTACTTCTAAAATAACTTTTTTGATTTCTATAAACAGCATTATAATATAGTGCAAATAAAGCGATTGTATCTGAATTAGATTCAGAAAACTCAAATGCATTTTGAATATAAGAGGCTAGAAATCTTTTCAAAGAATGGTAATGACCATACTGAATTTCATTGCCTAAACTTATAACATCCGCCCCCATAAGTCCTTGTTTTTCTGATGCATAACGTTTTACTTCAATTCCTTTATATCTATGATAATTATTTGGATTAGATTCTACTAATTTAGCAAGTCTACGACCCAATTCTTCTTGTTCTTGGATAAGTTTAGAATTCGCTTTTGAATTTGCACGATTAAAAAACTGAACTTTTTTTACTCCCTGTAATTCCTTTTCGTGAAGTTTGGGTCTTTCGGAATAAAGAGGATAAAAGTAAATAAAAAAAACAAAAATAAAAAAATAATTTTTTAATAAAAAATAAAACTTCATTCTTATCTAACCCTCTCTCAAATAAATCTTGAGTTTTTTTTATTCCTTAATCTAAGCAATTCTTTTTTAAGAATAAAAGAAATTCTTCAATATTCTATTTCAAATCGATCCATTCTCCACTTAAGTCGGGAATAGTACATAAAAGTGGGGGAACTGCTCTACTTTGTGGATCGGAAGGGCTTTTGGGTTCACTTGCTTTTTTCTTTCTATTGTAAGTAATACTTGGTTCATCAATCGCAAGTGCTGCAAGAAAAATACGGGAGGCACAGTTTTCTACATCTCTTCTACGATAAACTCCATTGTCGTTGATTCTGGCAAGTACGGGGATCAAAAAATCATATCCTAAGGCTTCATAGTTTTCATCGCTTATATCTTTAATGTAAAATGAGGAAAGTCTCTCTCGTAAAATTTGCTTTGCTTCTGTTCCTTTTACTCTAGAAATTTTTTGAAGTCCAACCTTATTAAGAATGGGACAATTGATAAAAAAAAGTATAATCCATGCTAAAAAAATAAAATTCTTGATAATTTTCTTTTGAATCCTCATATTTTGAAACCTCACCTCTCCAATACAACAGTTTAAAATTTTAAAATCTATATCCTAACTTAACAAACACTTCTCTCCCAAACCCTCTTAGTTGGTATGGAGTTTGTGTTGGACTTG
>CALDSP010000051.1 GCA_937924465.1 uncultured Leptospiraceae bacterium | reverse complement strand
TTAAAAATCGGTTTATTTTTACTTAGAAAACTTTCTTTTGAAGTAAAAAGTTTCATGAATTTTTCTCTAGATCAAGCTAGTTTAATACAATTTAGTTAAATAACTATTCAGTTAAACCCATCTTTTTTGAATAATTTCATTAGACTAGTCTTTTTCTAGTGAGTTTAAAAAATTATAAAATCATTTCGTTTTTTATTTATTATATGATTTTTTAGGATTATAAAATACTTGACATAGAATCACAATTTGAAGAAATGACCTTGAAACTTCATAGTGTTAAGGATTATAGAATGCCCAAAGAAAAAAATAAAGAAAACAAAAAGAAAAAAATTGCAAAAATGAGCATTTCAGAACTGGAACAAGCTCTTAAAAAAAGCCAAAACAATAACAATTTAGATACCTCTCGTTATGTTATGCACATTAAAAATCAGCTAGAGGTTCTTCGTAATAAAGGTTAGGTTTGTTACAATTTGTCCAACTTAAAATTCAATTCGGAAGTAACATTGTATTAGATAACTTCTCTTGGCACGTCAAGCCTAATTCTAAGATTGGATTGATCGGCCCAAATGGAGCAGGGAAAACAACTCTTTTTCAAATTGCTTCTGGTAAGCTTTCTCCAGACTCTGGTTTTGTTGTTTACTCAAAAGATACCATAATTTCTCTTTTTCAACAGATTCCAAAATTTAATTTAAGTTTAGATGTTTTAACTACAGTTTTAGAATCTCATAAATTGTATTTGGAGTATAAAAACCGCTTTCTTCTTTTACAAGAAAAACTAAGTCAAAATTCTCCTTTTCACCCAACGTATCAAAAAATTTTGGAAGAACAAGCAGAATTAGAAAATTTTGCATTAGAGCATGAAATCCATGATTTAGAGTACAAAGCTCAGGAAATTTTAAGTGGGCTTGGGTTTAAAAAACAAGACTTTACTAAAAAAGTAGGGGAGTTTTCTCCCGGTTACCAACATAGAATTGCTTTAGCTTGTGCTCTCTTGAATCCTCACAATTTATTACTTTTAGATGAGCCTACAAATCATTTGGATGATGTATCTAAAGAGTGGCTTTCTAAATATTTACAAGAAACAAATGCTAGTTTTATTTTAGTAACTCATGATCCTGAATTTTTAGATCTTTGTGTAAATACAATTGCAGAGATTTCTCCTAAGGGAGTAACTGAATGTCGTGGAACGTTAAGCGAGTACTTAGAGCAAAAAAATGAACTTCATGAGAAATTACTTCGACAGTATGAAAAAGAAGCCGATTACATTCGAAAACGCATGGAGTGGATTGATCGATTTCGTGCAAAGGCAACTAAGGCACGTCAGGTGCAAAGTGCTTTTAAAAAATTAGAAAAAAGAGAAAAGCTTGAAAAACCAGAAGAAAATTTTTGGAATAAAAAATCTGAGTATCGTTTTCGTTATGCGTCAGGTGGAAAACTAAGTTTTCGATTAGAAAATGCATGCTTTCGCTATGAAAATTCTTCTCACCTCATTTTTGATGAAATTAATTTAGAAGTTTCAAATGGAGAAAAAATTGCTCTTATTGGAAAAAATGGAGTTGGAAAATCGACTCTTTTTCGTTGTATAAGTGGAATTTATCCTTTTAGTTCAGGAAAGTTTTATTTAGGACCAAAAACAAAACTGGGATATTTTTCCCAAACCCATCACGAAGAGTTAGATGAAAATTTACAAATCTTAGAGCTTGTTCAAAAAAAGTTTTCAAATGTTCTTCCTCAAGAAATACGTAATGTTTTAGGATTTTTTTCTTTTTCTGAAGATAGGGTTTTTCAATATATTCAAAATCTTTCAGGAGGAGAACAAAGCCGTCTTAGACTTTCCATGCTTGTATTACAAGAAACAAATTGTTTACTTTTAGATGAACCTACCAATCATTTAGACATGATTACTAGAGATGCTCTCAAACAGGCTTTAATTCATTATGAAGGTTCTTTAATGATTATCAGTCATGATCCCGATTTTTTAAAAGGATTATGTAATAAAACTTACATATTAGAGAATGCAAAACTCAAAGATTTAAATTGTAGTTTTGAAGACTATTTAAAATATCAAAAATCTATTCCTAGTGTGGATAAAACCTTAAGTTATAAAAATTCTAATTCTGCAGAGGATTATGCTAAACGAAATGCAGAAAAAAATCGAATTCGTAAACTTCATAAAGACATTACTTTTTTGGAAACAGAAGTATCCTCATTGCAAAAGAAACTAGAACTTTTAGAGCAAGAACTAAACTCTCCTGAAACTTATTCAAATGCAAACTATCAAGTGAAACTTTTCGAGTACAATTCTACAAAACAAAAAATTGAAGAGTATACAGAAGAATGGATGAAACTCACAGAAGAACTTGGATAAATATTTCTGCTTTTGAATTAGAAGAAATTTTAAAAGACAATCTAGAAAATAAAAATTTTTTTCTATTAGATGTTCGTAATCCTACAGAGCAAGAGATTTGTACAATTCCAAACACAGACCTTTTAATTCCAGTGAAAGAACTTTCCAATCGATTGAATGAAATTCCAAAAGATAAAAAAATTATTGTTTATTGTAAGTCCGGAGTTCGTTCTAAAACTGCTTGTGAGATTTTATCTGCAGAAGGTTGGAAAGAAATTTATCATTTAAAGGGTGGAATTTTAGAATACATTCAAAATATTGATCCTGATCTTCCTATTTATTAGTTTAACTTTTTTTAATTGAAATTTAGATAATTTTATTTTTCTTAAAGTTTTGAATTTTTGAATTTGAAAAGCCTAAACTTTTTAAAATTTCTTCTGTGTGTTCTCCATGCTCTGGAGGTGGAAGTCTATTTTCTTGTCCACGAAGATTGGGAAAGGGAGAACCGAGCTGAAGAATGCTTCCATACTTAGGGTGTTTCATTTCAAAGATAAGTTTCTTTTTGCGAAATTCTTCATCTGCAAAAATTTCTTCTAAGTTTCGGATAGGAGTTAAACAACACTCTGTATTTTCAAAAAGAGGTTTTAAACTTTCTAAGTTTTGTCCAGCGAAGTAATGTATTAAAATTTCTTTCCATCTTTGATAGTTTTTTTCTGTAATGGGAATATCTTCTAATAGGTTTTCTTTTCCAATATGCCTTAAAAAGGTTCGAAAAAATCTTTCTTCTAAAGCGCCTAAAAAAACAAAACGTCCTCCTTGGATTTTGTATATATTGTAGTTTGGAAGTTTTCCAGATAAAATTTCATTTCCACGCTCAGGGGGAGTTTTTGTAGATACATAGAGTCCTGCATACAAAGTAAGAAATTGTAAGGAAGATTCCATCATGGAAATAATAATTTTTTGACCAAGCTTTGTTTTTTCTCTTTGGTATAGGGCAAGTAAAATAGAATTGAGAGCCATTAAACTTCCACCACCAATATCGGCAAATTGTGCACCTGCCATACTTGGAGAGTCTATACTTCCCATTTGTTCTAAAACTCCACTTAAGGCAAGATAGTTTCCATCGTGTCCGGCAAAGTCTCTCAAACTCCCTTCTTCTCCATAGCCAGAAATTCCACAGTATATGAGTCTTGGAAATTTTTCTTTTAAAACTTCATAGCCATATCCCATTTCATCTAAAGTGCCAGGACGAAAACCTTCTAGTAAAATGTCTGCTTTTTCT
>CALDSP010000050.1 GCA_937924465.1 uncultured Leptospiraceae bacterium | reverse complement strand
AAAGTTAGAAAAATTTCTCAAAATTTAGATTTGTGAAATAATTCTATTTAAACTCTCCAGAAGACGTTTTTATTTTGAAGGATGGTATCCTCTCGGGAAGGTTCTCTATTTTCTGGATAGTCAGTAGAGTAGTGTAAACCTCTACTTTCTTTTCTCATTAAGGCAGAACGAACAATTAACTCCGCTACCTGAATAATGTTTCTTAGTTCTAAAAGTGGTAAAGTAATCAAAGTTCGGTTATAATAATCTGTCACTTCATCGGAAAGAAGTCGAATTCTTCTAAGAGCTCTTTCTAATCTTAAATTGCTTCTTACAATTCCTACATAATCACTCATAATAGTTCTAACTTCTTGGACGTCATGTGAAATTAAAACCCATTCTTCTACATTTTTCATTCCTTCTTTATCCCAAAGAGGAATTTGACTGTGCTCTCTTTCAAAAGAAAGATCATTTTCATTAGAAATATATCGGTAAATTCTTTCAGCAAACACCAATCCTTCTAATAAGCTATTCGAAGCTAAACGATTTCCTCCATGAACTCCCGTGCAAGCCACCTCCCCCACAGCAAACAAATTTCGAATATTAGTGCGACCATATACATCAGTTTCTACTCCACCACACATATAATGAGCTGCCGGTACTACGGGAATGGGTTCTTGGGTAATATCAATTCCTAAAGAGAGGCATTTTTCATAAATAGAAGGAAAGTGTTGAATAATTTCCTCTTTAGGTAAATGTGTAACGTCCAAATATACATGTGAGAGTCCCAGTTTTTTCATTTCATTATCTATAGCTCTTGCAACAATATCTCTTGGAGCCAAATCTTTCATTGGATGATATTCTTGCATAAAAGCTTCTCCATTAGGACGCCTTAAAATTCCTCCTTTTCCTCTAACGGCTTCAGAAATTAAAAAAGAATTTGAATCTTCATGATAAAGAGACGTTGGATGAAATTGGTAAAACTCCATATTTTTTATCCTAGCCCCTGCTCGAAAAGCACAGGCTACTCCATCTCCCGTTGCAATGTCTGGATTGGTAGTATGAAGATAAACTTGTCCAGCTCCTCCAGTAGCAAGAATTGTTCGCTTTGCTAAAAAAGGAAAAATTTCTCCTATATTTGCATTAAAAACATAAGCACCATAACAAACGTTTCCAAAAATAGAAAAAGATTTTAAATGATGAGGTGTAATTAAATCAACACAGGCGTGGTATTCATAAATTGCTATGTTTGGATTTTCTTTAACGGCAGTTAGTAAAGTTTTTTCTACCTCTCTTCCTGTTCTATCATAAGCATGAACAATTCTTTTTTGCCTGTGTCCACCTTCTAAGGCTAAATCTAAATTACCTTGACTATCCTTCACGAAGGGAACCCCTAATTCTAAAAGTTCTTTTACTCTTAGAGGACCTTCTTCAACTAAAATTCTTGTTGCTTCAATATCACAAAGGCCTGCTCCTGCTTCTAAAGTATCTTTTAAGTGAATTTCAGGATTATCAGTACTAGCAAAAACAGATGCTATTCCTCCTTGTGCATAATTTGTATTGGATTCATAATCAGCTTTTTTTGTTATAATAGAAACCTCACCTAACTTAGAAAGTTTGAGGGCTGCAAAAAGTCCAGCCACTCCACTCCCTATAACTAGAAAATCTGTTTTTTTTGTTTGATTCATTTGTAATTTATGAGAGCATTTACATAGTCAATAGAACGAATCAATTGATAGTCCGGTTTAATTGGACCGTTTTTGATTTGTTCTAAAGTTTTCTCTGCTTTTCCATTTATAGCTACCCAATTTTTTAATTTCTCTATTTCAAAGTGTTGTTTTGGTTTAGAATCATTTGGAATTTTAGGTAAATGGTTCCACATGTTTTCTTCTCTATATTGAAAGGGAAAACTTCCATCTTCTTCGGCAGAAATTTCAATATCAGGTTCCACTCCTACTACTTGAATAGTTCTATCGGAAGGGGAATAATAACGAGATTGAGTAAGTTTCAGTTGATAATCGGGATTTCCGGGCAAGAAAAAAAGTTTTTGAACAGTTGCTTTTCCAAATGTTCTTTCTCCTAAAAGAATTCCTCTTCCATGATCTTTTATGGCACTTGCAACAATCTCACTAGCAGAAGCAGATTTTGCATTGATTAAAATCGCTAAAGGTAAATCGGTTAAGTCAGGTTTGCTTGCGGAAATTTCTTCTTTTGTAATCTCCGACTTCTTAGAACCTATTCTTTCCTTTTTTGGTTTACGAATACTTACAATTACGCCCTTTGTGATAAACATATCACTAATTTCTATTGCTAAATCTAAATACCCACCTGCGTTGTTACGTAAATCTAATATAAGAGCTTTTAACTTTATGCCCTTCTTTTTTGCCTCTGACTCTAATTTATGAAAATGTTCTTTAATTTGATAATCAGAGGATTCAGTGGGATTTTCATCGGACTTCACAAAACCTGTAAGTTTAATATATCCAATGTGTTCATTGTCTTTAATTAAACGAGATTGAACATTTTTAATTTCAATTCTATCGCGAACGACAGAAACTTCAATAGGTTTAGCTAAACCTTTTCGTTTAATTAGTAAAGTAACTTTAGTTCCTTTTGGTCCTTTAATTCTTCTCACTACCTTATCTAAAGTAAGACCTTTAATAGATTTACCATCTACAGCTAAAATAACATCTCCTGCTCGAATTCCTGCTTTCACAGCTGGCATGTCTTCAATGGGATTTTCTACTACAACCTCTTTTGTTCCACCCCCACTTAACATAGCTCCAATTCCTTCAAAACTAGAATCCTGAATTTTTGCAATAGATTCATCCCATTTCTCTTTTAGAAATACACTAGAATGAGGATCTAAGGAATTTAGAAATCCATTTGCAGCCGCAAGCCAAACATCTTTCATTGAAAAAGGCTCTTTTGATTCTCCATCTTCTGAATCATCTTCTGCCAGAGTTTCTTTTATTGGAGGAGTAATGTATTGATTTAAATTGGTTTGTATAAATGTCATAACTCTGTCAAAATCTTTCTTGGAAAATTTAACTTGCTCCCAACGTGAAGCAAGTATGCTCTTTCGTAACTGCTCTCTTTCTACTAACTTTTTTATTTCATCATTGGAAAGTTTTTTATTCTCTTCCTTTTTAAGTTTAGCTTTTCTCATTTCCTCTACTTTTTTGTAATCAGGATCAAAAACTAAGAATTTATCATTTGGATCTAGTTTAAATGTTGTTCCAGGCATAAGCTCATCTTTTTCCTCATAATTTTCTCTTTCATTAAAATAATCTTCAGGAAAAAGATATAAAGAATGAGGTAAACTCATCATAGCAAAAACCGCTGCGTCGGCATAACCTCTGTTATAATCAATGTTTTGGTCAATATAATGTTCGTTCACCGCCGAAATTACACTTTCAAAATCTCTAGAGGTAAAGTTACTCTGCTTTTTTGGTTTTTTCTTTTCATTTGGTTCGCAATGAAGAAATCCAGCACAAACTAGGGATAGAATTAAAATAATGTAAGATGCTTTTCTCAAAGTTCACACTCTCAAAATAAATTTATAATCTCATTTTTTCTTTTAAACCTTGGATTGTCAATAAAAACGAATTGAAAAACAAGAAACTTGAATAAAAGATTGAAAAGAACTGGACTTAAGGAAAATTACTTATATGACCTATTACAAGAAAATTAAAGGAAAAAACTACGATAAGAAACTTTTAGACCTTGTTGAAAACTTCACTAATAAAAAGGGAGATGGAAGAATTTCTTTAGAAGATGCCAAAACTCTTTTGGAGGCTGTCAAAGATTCTAACTCGTATACAGATATAGAAAAATCTACCATTTCCTACATTAGGAAAAACTATAAGTTCACAGAGTCAGCAGATAAATGGTTTAGAACAGAAATTAGAAAGTGGGCTGCAAGTAAATCAAAATCATCTTCAAAAAAGCAAAAAACATCCACAAAAGAAGCACCACAGGAAGAAAACTTGAATCAAAACAGCAAAGAAGAAGTAATTCCTCTTATAGAAGAAATTGAGGGGACAGAAAAAATTATTCCTCCTCCTACTATTCCTAAAATTGATACAAATCTTATAAACGAAGACCTTTCAAAAGAAAAACCAAAGGCAAATTTCCTTTTAATTTTCATCTTAGGTGTTGTTATCATTTTGGTTATACTTTTATTACTTTGGCAACCAGAATGCTCAAAGAAAAAAGAAATATCCAAGCAAGTTGAACCAAAAGAAAAACAAGAGCCTATTTCAGTAACAGAAAAAAATACAAAAAAAATTACTTTCACAAAGGAAGACTTAGAAAAAACTAAACTTGAATTTCATAAAGGAAGTTTTAAGTTAACAGAAGATTCTTTGAATACCATCAAAAAAATTGCTGAACTCTTACAAACAGAATCTAATTTAAAAATAAAAATTATTGGGCATTCCTGCGATATAGGTACAGAAAACTTCAATAAAAAAATTTCTATACAAAGAGCTGAATTTGCAAAAAAGTTATTGGTTTCCGAAAACATATCTCCAGAAAGAATTCTTACTGAAGGAAAAGGTTTCCAAGAACCAATTTTACCAAACGATACAGAAGAAAATCGTTCGAAAAACCGACGAATAGAATTTCAAATTGTAGAATAGTTTTTTTTAGTATTGAAATTGATTTTAGAACTTTATTTTTATGGATATTGACAAATTTTAAAATAATTTTTTCTGTAAATAAGTTGTAAAAAACTATAAAAAAACTTATAAATTATTTGTTAATAAGACATAATAAATGACTATGTCATATTGCATTTCAAAGAAAGAAATTTAAACGAAAAAAAGAAAGAGTTATTTTCAAAATAATGTGACATATTTCTACACAGAAAAAATAAGGTTCTTGAGGGGATATTTACTTATTTACAACCTTAATAAGAACAATAATAAAATAAAAACACACAATTTAGGAGAAAAGAACAATGAAATTTAATGTAAAAACTAACGATTTTCAAAAAGCAATTTCCATGGTAGAAAGTATAGTTCCAACTAGAGAGGTAAAATCTTCTCTATCTAATATTTTCATTGAAACCGGAGAAAACCAAATTTTTCTTTCTTCTACTGATCTTGAAATTTCTATAAAAACTTCTCTTTCAGCGCAAGTTCTTTCCGAAGGATATGGCAGTATTCCAGCCAAACAACTTGGAAATATTGTAAAGTCTATTAATTTCCCTGAAACTTCTATTGAGTTTAAACAAGATGAAGAGGAAAATTTTAGAACTATCATTACCGATGCTCAAGAGAAAGTAGATTTTAGAATGGTTATAAATGGTTATGAAGAAGAAAAGCAAAAGATTATACCAAAGATAGAAGATTTAGAAAAACAGAAGTTTCCATCTACTTTAATTTCTCAAATGATTAAAAAAACTTTTCATGCTGTAGCAGTAGAAGATACTCGTTATGTTTTTAATGGATTATTTTTTTCTTGCACAAAAGAAAATTTAACTATGGTTTCTACAGATGGAAGGAGACTTGCTAAAATTCACAGAAAGTTCGAAAATCCCTTTCCTTTTCAAAATGGAATTATTATTCCGCATAAAGCAGTTCGTGAAATTTTAAGAATATTAGAAAATTCTGAAACTGTAAATATACGTCATATCCAAGATCAGCTTTATGTTTCCGATGGAGTTTCTGAATTATTATGTAAACTTATAGAAGGCAATTATCCTGACTATGAAGCTGTTATTCCTAAAAGTTCAAAAAATTCAGTAAGAGTAAATAAAGAACAATTTAGTATAGCTTTACGTCAGGCGCTAATTGTGGCAGAAGAGCCTTCTCATCAAATAAGACTTACTTTCCTAAAAGATAAATTAAATATTAGTTCTTCTAATCCGGGAACAACGGAAGCCAGTATCAATTTAAATATTGATTACAGTGGAGATGAGGCAGTTATAGCTTTCAAAGGAGATTATCTTGTTGATTTGACTAAAGTCATTGAATCACCTGAAATAGAAATCCGTTTTAATAATCCAAATTCTCCTGTCTTGTTTTATGATTTAGAGGATGGTCAATTTGTTTCTGTAATTATGCCAATGAAAATTTGATGTTTATTGAGTCTATCTTGTTTGAAAATTTCAGAAATTACTCTAAACTCAATTTAGAATTTGAAAAAAAAATTAATATCTTCATTGGAGAGAATGGAGAAGGAAAAACAAATATATTAGAAGGTATTTATTTGTTTTCTTATTTAAAAAGTTTTAGAGATAATTCGGAGACTGAAATTGTAAAATGGCAAGAAAACTACTATTATTTAAAATTAAGTTTCAAGAATGAAATTCAAAAAACTTTAGAAATTGGTTATTCTCATGAAAAAGAAAAAAAGAAAAAATTAAAAATCAATGGAAAGGAGATCCTCAAAAAAACTGATTTTATAGGTAAACTAAAAAATATTGTCTTTTTACCAAGTGATTTAAAAATTTTAGAGTCACCGAATGAAAGAAGAAAATTTTTAGACTCTTTTCTTTGCTCTGTGAAATCCATTTATTTAGAGACTCTTTTAGATTATAATAAAATCCTAAAACATAGAAATAAATTATTGAAAACACAGACTTTCTCTAAAAAAGAAATGGATATTTGGGATAAGATGCTATCG
>CALDSP010000049.1 GCA_937924465.1 uncultured Leptospiraceae bacterium | reverse complement strand
CGTTTACCAAATCTAAATGAGCTAATGACAATTCTTGATATAACAAAATCTAGTGCCCCTACTATCAATACAGCAGCCTTTCCGAACACAGTTGCTAACATTCATTGAGTTCGCTCATTGAATAATCAATACAGTAGCCTTTCCGGCAACAGTTGCTGACGTTTATTGGAGTTCTACTACGTACGCGACTTTTACAGCCAATGCGTGGCTCGTCAGTTTCTTGAATGGCGTTGTCGCCTTCCTCGGTAAGACTAACACCTATTATGTGCGTTGTGTCTCAGGACCGTAGCTTGGGTGATTTGGCTATTTGGGGATTGGGAGAGGTGAGTCTCTCACCTCGGCGGTTGTAGTAACAACTACAGTGGTTTTTTAGTATACATTCCTCAAATAAAAAATAAAATGTTTTTGTGAAAAAAAGAATCCAAAAATTACTTATAGCAAATCGAGGTGAAATAGCCTCTCGCATCATTCAAACTTGCAAAAAGTTAAACATTTTTAGTATTGCTATTCATTCCAATGCCGATTCAGATAAACCTTTTGTTAGAGAAGCAGATCAAGCTATTTTGTTAGAAGGTGTTGAAGCAAAAGATACTTACTTAAAGATCGAAAAAATTTTAGAAATTGCAAAACAAGAAAATGTAAATGCCATTCATCCCGGCTATGGATTTTTATCCGAAAATCCTGAATTTGCCCTAAAGGTTTTAGATTCAGGAATTCTTTTCATAGGACCTTCTCCTCTTGCAATTCAACAAATGGGAGATAAAATCACGTCAAAAAAAATTATGCAAAACCTGAAAGTCCCAGTTATAACAGGTTATGAAGGAGAAAACCAAGAAAGTAAACATCTGCTTAAGAAAGCAAAAGAAATTGGATTTCCAATTATGATTAAAGCCAGTGCCGGCGGAGGGGGGAAAGGAATTCGGAAAGTTGAGAATGAGGATGAGTTTCTTTTTCATTTAGAAAGTGTAAAAAGAGAATCTAAAAATTTTTTTATGAACGAACAGATATTTCTAGAAAAGTTTATCTCTTCACCAAAGCATATTGAGGTTCAAGTATTTGGAGATAAACATGGGAATTATATCCATTTATTTGAAAGAGATTGTTCTATTCAGAGAAAGAACCAAAAAGTAATAGAAGAAGCTCCAGCAGTTTCATTGTCACCTAACGTAAAAGAAAAAATTTATGAAGCAGCTTTAAAGGCAGCAAGAGGAATTGAATACGAAAATGCAGGAACTGTAGAATTTATCGTAGATGAAAACGAAAATTTTTATTTTCTAGAAATGAATACGCGTTTGCAAGTAGAACATCCTGTCACAGAACAGATCACAGGCTTAGATTTAGTAGAACTTCAAATTAGAATTGCTGAAGGAGAAAAACTTCCCTTTACTCAAAAAGAAATTCAATCTAAAGGTCATGCTATTGAACTGAGAGTTTATGCAGAAGAAAACGAATTGCCAAGTTCAGGAAAAATTTATCAAGTCAACTTCCCTTTAGATTCTCAAATAAGAGTGGACTCTGGAATTGCAAATGGAGTCAAGGTTTCTATTTATTATGACTCTATGCTTGCAAAAATAATTGTTTTTGATCAAAATAGAAAAACCTGCATAGAAAATTTAATACAATATTTAAACAAAACTTACATTCATGGAATTCCAAATAATCTGTATTATTTAAAAAGAATTTTAGAACATTCAGAATTCCAAAATGGAAAAGTAAATACTCATTTTATAGAAAAATATATTACCTTAGAATATATAGGTGAACCTTCCTTTACAGAACAAGTGCTTACAATAGCACATTTTTTTTCTACAAGAAAACGAATTTCTAATTATAAATTTATATTCGCAAATTTTCAAACTTGGGACACGTTAAGTGCTAAAGAAAGTTTCTTTCAATTTTCTTCCGAAATTTCTCAAAAAGGATTTTATCATTTTACAGGAAATGACTTCTTAGTTGAACAAGTCAGTTTATCTGAACCAAATCAATTTAAAGTGACCAATCTAAAAACTAAACATTTTAAAATAGTTTCCTTAAATCCTTCACTAACTTTAAAAGACTGGAATTATACTCAAATTGGTCATAAAGTTTATTTGAGTTTTCAAGCAAAGTCTTATTTAGTAGAAATAATTTCTTTATCACAAAGAGTAAGCTCTCAAGGAGAAGGTGCTTTTAAAAGTCCTATGCCGGGAAAAGTGATTTCTGTTTTAGTACAAGAAAATGATTTCGTAAAGGAAGGAAGTCCTATTATTATCATTGAAGCTATGAAAATGGAAAATACAATTATTGCACCAGAGGATTTAATAATAGAAAAAATTCTTGTTCAAGAAGGAGACCTAGTTACCCCAGAAACTCGTCTCATCCAAACTAAACCCTACTTGGACGAGTCATGACCCTAATATTTTCTAAGTACCTTTCTTTATCTCCTTTTCGAAATCCCTCTATTTCTAAACCAACACTCAATCCTTCATCAGGAGTTTTTGAAAAGTTTCGAATTAGAACAGATACTTGAATTGGAGGCTGGGTTTTAAAAACAACATCCATAGTAAACCTTTCTGTAACTCTAATTTGTTCAATTAAAGCTTCGTCATGTACTTTGATTCTAAGTCCATTTTCAGAAAGATTCATAATTTCTAGTTTGTAAGGATAACTCAAAGTAAAGGATTCTCGAATTCTATCGACTAGATCCAAATTAAGTGACTTAACTTCCATTACCTGTTCGGGTTGAATGTACTTTGTTTTTCCTTGAATATGAATATATCCAATAACCAAGCCTTCAATTCCGGGATTTACAAAAACAACAGGCATGATCATTTCTGAAATCACTTTCTCAAATTTATAGCGTTGGATTAAAACCTTAGGATCATCTAAAATATCTTCATCAAAATCTATAAATTCTTCTGGATTATCAGTTGTATAAGAATTTATATCGTAAGTATTTTTCACATAATACGTTTTACCACATTGTTTAACTGAAAAAAATTTCTCTGGCATACCTACCGTAAAAGGAGATATCTTGACATACTCGTATTGTCTTGATTGGACTAATTTGTTTTCATATTCTTGAAAAGCGATTTTCACAAAAGTAGGAATACTCAAAGAATCTAATTCAGCAGCAGATTTTATAATTTTTAAATTATTTGCGTAAACGGTATCTTTTGGTGGAAGGACGCGGGTCCCAACTCTTGATTTTTTTGCAAGTAGAATCTTATGTAATTTTAATACATAAATGTTACCTGGTTTAATTTGATCCACAATGCCTTCTAATTGAATGTATCGCCCCGAAAACTTCATTCCCATGAGATAAGTTCCTACGTTGTAAGTGCAATTGTGAATTTCAAGTTCCACTTTACTGTTTTGTTCATCAAATTCAATTACCTTAGCAATATGAACAGGTTTCTTCCCTTCTCTAACTTGAATTTCTGTATTCATTAAAAAACGAGAAAAAAGGGTAACTTGTTTTTCGGAAGACAGAATTTCTTCAAGTTCTCTCTTTTCCATTTCAAGATCCTTCATGTTTATTATACCTAACAATTCGAAATTAGGTTGCAAGCATAAAAAGACATTTTTATTTGTAAACAAGGAAATTTTATGAACGCAAAAGAAATTAATACAACAGATGGACTCACTGGAGAAGAATTATTTTCTACACATATGGGTTTAACATACAAAGATTTTTTAGTTATGCCCGGATTTATTGATTTT
>CALDSP010000048.1 GCA_937924465.1 uncultured Leptospiraceae bacterium | reverse complement strand
TAGAAGGGCGTTCGTCTGTTGGAAGATTAGGTATGTTTGTTCACATTACCGCAGGGTTTGGAGATACAGGATTTAAAGGATTTTGGACATTAGAAATTTCTGTAATCCATCCTTTGAGAATTTATCCAAATGTTCAAATTTGCCAAATTTTCTATCATACTACAGAGGGAGAGATTACTGAGTATAACTCTTCAAAATATCAGAATAATTCTGGAATTCAGCCTTCACTATTGTATAAAGACTTTGAAAAATAAAAGAGTAAGCCATGAGAATTTTTCACTCAACTACAGAATTTTTTCCATATATTAAAGTTGGGGGACTTTCCGATATGATTGCCTCCCTTTCTCAATACCAAGCTAAAAAGCATGAAGTGCATGTTGCAGTCCCACTTTTAGAGAGTATTCGTCCGAAAATTCAATTTTCAGGAGAAGTCTTTCCTGCTGTAGATCCAAAAGACTCGGGGCATTCTGATGCAAGTAGAGCTCTTCATGATTCCAAATTCTTGCACACAAAAGAAGGAAATGTGAATTTATATTTTTTTGATTCTCCCGTCATTCGAAACTATCAACGTATTTATGCCAACCATGATGAATGTTATTCGTTTGCAGTCTTCTCTGCAGCCAGTACTTTTCTAGCTCGATATTTAAATGCAGATGTTGTACATGCCCATGATTGGCATACAGCTTTAGTCCCAGTGCTTTGCAATTCACTCGATCCCAAAATTCCTACAGTATTTACTATTCACAACATGGCTTATCAAGGAGATCATCCCTTTTGGATGACAAGTTTTTTAAGAATGGATCCATTTTTTATTGATATAGAGAAACTTGCTAATCTTGAAAAAGTTAACTATATGAAAGGTGCTCTTATGTATTCCCAAGAGATCACAACTGTAAGTCCGGGTTATAGAGATGAAATCATGAATGAACCCGAAGGCTTTCATTTATCTTGGTTACTTCGTCAAAGACAAGATTCTTTTACTGGAGTCTTAAATGGAATCAATGTTTCTGAATGGAACCCAAGAACAGATAAAAAAATATATGTGAACTACGACGACACCATGGTGGATGAGGGCAAAAAGGAAAATAAATTAAAACTTTATCAAGAATATGGTCTTTATGTAGATTTAGAAAGACCACTAGTAGGAATGATTAGTCGCCTAACGTTTCAAAAAGGATTTGAAACCTTTCTTCCAAGTTTTTATCAAAAGCATTATTTACCGTATTATTATATTATGTTAGGTACTGGTGAACCACATTTAGAAAGTATTTTTTTACATGAATCTCATCATAGTAATCAAAGGCTTTATTTTTATAAAGGATTTGATGAATATTTAGCTCGTAAAATTGAAGCCGCCGCTGACTTTTTTTTAATGCCTTCTCTCTTCGAACCCTGTGGTTTAAACCAAATGTACAGTCACGCTTACGGAACTATTCCTATTGTTTCTAGAGTTGGAGGTTTAAAAGACAGTGTACATGAAAGTTCGGATTATGCTTATTTGACAGGGTTTGTGTTTGAACCCGGACAACACCATTCTTTGAATTATGCTTTAGAAAGAGCTTTAACTCTTTACTATAATAAAGAAGCCCTTAGCATGGTAAGAAAAAATATTATGAAAATAAACTGGGGTTGGGAAAATAGTGAAGCAAAATATGAAAAAATTTATTTAAGAGCAATCCAAAAGGGTCCTAAAGGATGAGGAAAAAAAAAATTGCCGTTATTGGTTTGGGAGATTTCGGCAAAAAACTTGTCCTTTGTTTATATGAAGAAGGGCATGAAGTCCTTGTAGTTGATAAGGACATGGATCTCATTGATGGAATCAAAGATAGTTGCACTAGAGCAATTCGTATGGATGCTACCGATGAAATAGGCATGCGTTCTTTGGGACTTGAAGACTTTGATTATGTTGTTCTTGCTGTTGCAGATGATTTTGAAACCCTCATCATAACGAGTGATATATTAAAAAAAATAGGTGTCAAAGAAATTATTGCACGTTACCAGTCGGAACTTCAAGTGAGAATTTTAAAAATGCTTGGAATCACTCATGTATTTAATCCCGAAGAAAGAGCGGCAAAAAACATGGCTGAAATGTTTCGCCATTCTCATCTTAAACAAAGTTTTGTAATTTCTGAATCGGCAGAGGGAGATTCATTTCGAATTGCTGAAATTGTTGTCCCCGAATTTTTTGTTGGTAAAACACTCGCAGAAGTTAAACTCAAAGAAACTCACCATCTTTTATTAATTACAATCAAAAGATTTAAACAACACCCAAAATTTAAGCGTAAAGAAGATTCTCAAATCTTAGAAACATTAGGAATTCCTCCCAATAATTTCATTTTTCGTAACAATGATATTATGGTTGTATTTGGACATAATGATGCTATTGAAAACTTTTTAGATAATATATAAACCTTAGGAGATATTATTTGGAAAAAATTTATTTTTTAATTCAAAAATTTATTTTTAAGATTATATTTTTTGGATTTGTATCTGTAAGTGCGCAAACAAGTGATTTATTCTTAGGAGCAAGTCCAATTGATTACCTTACAGGTCGAGCAGGAGATAAAATGATTTCCTTTCAAGCAAATGGAAGAACCCATCTCTTCCGTCCCGATGCAAAACAAGCCTTCGATAAAATGGTAGAGGATTATGAAAAATTTCGTAAGGAACATGAAACAAAAAATAAACAAAAACTTCCTCCTATTCAGCCTATCTCTGCCTTTAGAAGCTATTTTGATCAAAAATCTATTTGGGATAGCAAGTATAGAGGAAAGAGAAAAATAGCAAAAAGTATAAAAGGAAAATCTCCAGAAGAAAAAGTAAAACTCATTTTAGAATATTCAAGTGCTCCCGGGACATCTCGTCATCATTGGGGAACAGATATTGACATAAACGCTTTAGATAACTCATACTTTGAAGAAAATGGAGAAGGAAAAATCCTTTATAAATGGTTACAAGAAAATGCAGAGAAATATGGATTTTGTCAACCTTATAGCCCTTACCATGAAAGAAATAACCAAGGCTACTTCCAAGAGAATTGGCATTGGTCTTTTGCTCCTATTTCTCAAAAATTAGTTCGTGAGTGGGAAAAATTATACAAAGAAAAAGGAAAGTCTCTATTGGGTAAGATTGAAGGAATTGATGCAATTTCTAATGAAACACCTTTAATTTATGTAACTTCGGTAAATAAAAAATGTGATGAGATTGAAAAAAATTGGAACACAGTTTTAGACACACCTCAAAAATATAATTGAAAATAAAAACCTTGTCAATTACTTTCTAAATTTCGAGAATTTGACAAATCTGTATAAACTTCCTTTACAAGCAATTCGGGAGGGTTGGGATTTCTTCGGTAGCCTTCGTTGTATTTTCTTTGAGGAAGAGTGACTTTTTCATATTTTATTTCTTCATAAGGTACGACCGAAAGCAAATGAGAAATACAGTTTAATCTGGCTAGTTTTTTGTTATTCGCAAGAATAATATGCCAAGGAGCATGCTTGCTATGAGTTTTTTCAAACATGATTTCTTTTGCTTTCGTGTAATCTTCCCAACGAACTCTAGATTCTAGATCCATAGGACTCAGCTTCCATTGTTTTAGTGGGTCGTGAATTCTACAATTAAAACGAAACTCTTGTTCTTTGTCGGAAATAGAAAACCAATATTTTACTAGGTGGATACCAGAGTTGCAAATCATTTTTTCAAAAAAAGGCACTGTATTTAAAAATTCCCAATACTCTTCATCAGTACAAAAACCCATTACGCGCTCAACGCCAGCTCTATTATACCAACTTCGATCAAAGAGAACAATTTCTCCAGCCGCAGGTAAATGTTGCACGTAACGTTGAAAATACCATTGAGTTTTTTCTCTTTCAGTAGGAGCAGACAAAGCAACTACTCTACAAATTCTAGGATTTAAACGTTGGGTAATACGTTTAATGACTCCACCTTTTCCAGCAGCATCTCTTCCTTCAAAAATGACAACTAGTTTATAACCTGTTGCCTTGATCCAGTCTTGCATTTTAATAAGTTGAACTTGTAGTTTTATAAGTTCTTTGAGATAAGAAACCCTTTTTCCATCTTTATAAATGTTGGAATGTCCCCTAAAGTAAAGTTTATCTATGGAATCAACGTTATCTTCCTCCTCGGAGATTTCCCATTCTTCTTCTGAATCATCTAAAATGGATTCATAAACTAGTTCAAATTGTTTTGCAATTTCTTTGTCTTTTTTCTTTCTACCCATAGTTTTAAAAAATTCATTTTATTTAAAAATGTAAATATATTTTCTAGCAAAATCTATATTCTTTGAATAAAATTTAATTACAAAATTTTTTAAAAAAACGCAAATATGAATTCAAAAAAATCCTTGCTTTTACTTTCCATAAAATTTAACAATTTAAGTTATGAATTACAGAAAAGTATTTCTATTTAACTC
>CALDSP010000047.1 GCA_937924465.1 uncultured Leptospiraceae bacterium | reverse complement strand
CTCGTAAAATATAATCCCAATCCATTTAAAACTATTCCTTTATATAAAATTCACTTATTTTAGCTATCGGTAAATATAATTACAAATAGAGAAAATTTTTGTCAATCTTTTTTTTGATTAGAGACAAGCTCTTGCATTTGTTTTTGGAGTTCTTTAATTTCATTTCTCATATCTACCAATTTTTTTAAAGTAGCCGATAGCTTCATGTAATCTTGAATAGGAAGAAGTGGAAGTCCAGAATAAACTCCGGGCTTAGTGACATCTTGAGTGATTCCGGCACGAACTAAAAACACACTATCATCACATACATTTAAATGATCTAAGACTCCAACTTGTCCACTTAAAATCACTCGATTTCCAATTTTAGTAGAGCCAGCTATTCCAACCTGTGCAATTAATATAGAATTTTCTCCTATTTGGACGTTATGTGCAACATGTACTAAATTATCAAACTTTGTTCCCTTTTTAATTCTAGTTTCTTTATAAGCGGCTCTATCTATGGTACAATTGGATCCAACTCGGACGTCATCTTCTATAACGACCTTTCCAGTTTGAGGAATTCTATGGTAGACTTTGTTTTCATCTGGAGCAAATCCAAAGCCTTCTCCTCCAATGACTGCTCCATAAGAAATCCAAACCCTAGAGCCAATTTCTGTGTTTCGTGCAATAAATACTTGAGATAGAATTTTTGTTTCCTCTCCAATGGTTACCCCTTCTTCAATTACAGTATTTGCTTGAATGACCACTTTTTCCCCAATTTTACAATTTTGACCTATAACTACATTTGGGCCAATCACACAAGAATTTGGAATCTTTGTGCTTTCATGAATGATAGCACTTGGATGAATTCTTCCCCATTCAGATTCATACCAATTCCAATCTCCAAATTTTTGTTTCACAATTGCATGAGCAACTCCAACATTTTTAGAAAGAATACAAACTCGAATTCCAAGAGAGACAATTTTTGGGAAAAATTCGGAACTTGTGACTACAGCAGTGGGTCGATTTTTTTCAATATAAGGTAAAAAATCTTTTTTATCAAAAAATACCAGGTCCCCTTCTCCTCCTTCTTCTACAGGAGCAATTTTATTGAGTGCGGCACTTCCCTTTATTTCTGAAATAAGGTTATAAGGTTTTAAAACATTTTGAATATCATTGCTGTGAAATTTCATAAGTTTAATTTTCTATGAGTCATTTTGAATTCTAGTCTTTTATTCCTAATAATAAAAAATTTTATGTTTTATGAATTAGTTGTTTTTAATGGCTAAAGATAACTTATTCTTTTTTACGGTTTAGAATATAAAATCCAGCTTCGGGTTCTCTAGAAGAATACATGTCTCTTCTTGTAAGATAAAAATTTTTCTTTAACAAAAGATAAGTTTCATTTGTAACTTGGATTTCTCCGTTTACACCCTCTGACTCCATTTGGCGAGCTTTCTCAAAAATGGTTTCCGATTGAAAAACTTTTAATAAAGAATTTTTAGAATCAAAATGATATTCAGACAATTTACCTGAATGCATTCCTATCCTTAAACTAAATTTAAGTCCATTCTTTTTACAAAGTTCTTCAAAGTAGTCTCGAATTTTAATTCCAAATTCAGCAATAGGATCGGCATAAGTTGGATCGGAATTAGCTGGATTTTCTGTTATATAAAACCAATAATGTCCGTTTTCGTCATACTCTAAGATTTCAAAGTTTTGCTTTTGTTCTTTGAATTCTTTTATAAATTTAAGCAAAGTTTTTTTAACCTTTCCTAAACTTTCTGTTTCATAGAAATAAGAAAAAATTCCACTTACATCTACGTACATACAAGTTGCATTTTGAAGGTGAAATTCTTTGGGTAATTTGTCTGAAAGAAGTTGACTTGAATAATTTTTCCAATAATTCAAGAGATCAATCATTTCTTGTTCAATTTGGTATTGGTCTTGGATGGTACCATTTATTAAAACTCCAATTATTAGGAATACAAGCAGTAACAAATAAGCATAACCAAATGAACCTTTTACAAAAATTGTAGCAGCATAAACAAACAAGATCACAATGGAAGAGACCGCAGACCAGAAAAGATTCATACCAGTAAGTCCTATGACAGAGATGAGTATGAGACCTGTCTGCATTGTGAACAATTCAAAATCAAAAGGGGCATTTTCTCCAGTAAAAACTTCAACTTGGAATCCAATAAAAAAAGAATACAAAATACCAATTGTATGAACCCCAACTGGAAATTTGTTTCCAGAGAATACAAATATTAAAATTATAAGAAAGACTAAGAACTTTAAAAAAAGCATAAGAAAGATGCCACTAATTCCATGAAAACGAATATAATCGGCTATTAGTAAAACCAAAAATAAAATTGCATTCCCAAGATACATTTTTCTTAAAGTATTTAGTCTTCTAGGGATGTGATCTTTATAATCTCCTGTAATAATCATAAACTTTAATTATTAGATTTTTTTTCTAAGTTTATGCGCAAATTATGAATGGATTTTTCTAATTTCTCTAGTGCTGTCATAAATCTTTCTGGCTGTTCGTTTAGAATTGTTTGAGAAGAGGCAAGCTCTGCGTATTCATGATGAATGTTTTGAAGTGAAGTTTTGAAATAAGAGGAATTTAGATCTAATTGATTTAGCTTAGAACGAAAATATATTTTTTTTAAAAATGAAAAAATTTCTAAAAAATAAGCTGGAACTAATACAAAAGATATTATATATAAAATTTTTAAAATTTTCCATTCAGAAGTAAATATGTGAACAACATAAATGTAACTTACTCCAAATATAATAGATCCAATTGTTAAGTTAATTCTTGGAGTAGTAGGTGAAATATTATTTAATAAAATCATCACCAAGGAAACAAATAACAAAAGTAAGATTACTTCCCATGGAATAATAGAAAAAAACTTGTCCCAAAATTCAATGAAATTAGAAATTTTTTGTTTCCAATCTTTAATAACTTGAAAGATTTCTAAATTAGAAGTCAATAGATCAGTAAGTTTGTGGTAAATTTCTTTTAAAGTATCCATGAAAATTAAATTATTTTTAATAAGAAATTTCTCAATTAAAAATGAAGAATAGAAATTTAGTTTCTTGTTATTTGTAAATATTTATTTTTTAATAAT
>CALDSP010000046.1 GCA_937924465.1 uncultured Leptospiraceae bacterium | reverse complement strand
TCCTCCAATACCTCTATACTTTCTTCAAGTTTTAAGTGTCCAATACTTTCAATTGCTATGGATGCAAGACGAAAATCTTTACTTTGGCTTGCTTTTTTTAAGGGTAAGAAAACTTGAGTTGGCTCCAAAAATCCAAGTGCCCATGCCACCCCATACTTACCTTCCCCATCTTTTTCGTCCAAAACTTTCACAAGTGTATCAATACTTCTTGAGTCTCCCAACCAACCTAAACTTTGTGCAATCACTTCCCTTTCTGGAACTGATTTATCTAAAAGAATTTCTTCTATCCTCGTTCTAAGAGTTTGGAGTTTGAGTCTTCCAGCTACAAAACAACTAGCTCCATAGAATTCTTTTTTAGTTCCGTTTAAAATTTCTAAAATCACTTTGATTGTGTTGGAGCTTGGAATTTCAGAAATAATTTCTGCTGTCGTATAACGTATTTCTTTGTTTAAACTTCGCAAATGAGGATATAAATAAGGTAGACTAGTTGGATCTTTCATTTCACGTAACGCAATGGATGCGTTTTCCCTACCCTTTTCGAATTCTTCTCCTATTGCTTGAGCAAGCAAAGGAATTGCTTTTTTACTTTTGATTTTTCCAAGTGCCAAAAATACGGCAGCTAAGGTTGGAGTATTTTTCTCTTTTTGTACAAGATTTAAAAGATAGTCTTCAGATTCCTTTACTTCTAGTTTACCTAAGATCATAGCATAAGTTTTATCTTTTTCTGGATCTTGATTTCTCTCTGCAAGTTTAAGTATATCTTTTCCTATACTTCTATTGTTCAATTCAAATAGAGCATCTACTACAACGAGTCTTAAACTTGCATTCTCTGAATCCAAAAGCGGAACTAAAGCTATAGCAGAACTTGGTTCTTTCATTCTACGAAGTGCATCTACTATTACATCCTTAGGAACATCTTTATCATTTAAAAGTTGAATAATATTTGGTAAAGAAACTTTATCTTGAAATTCTCCCAATGCCAAAGCAGCACTTCCTCTTACTACAGGATGAGGATCTTTTAAAAATTTACGAACTTCTTTAACTCCTTCCACGTAACGTCCATTTGTAATTTCTGCAAGTGCTAAAGAACGGGTATTCCAATCTTTTGAATCTAAATCTTTCAAGATTTCTGAAAAATTCCTCTTGTTTTTTTCTATATTTGGTTTTGGCAGTTCTGTTGGTTTAGGAGGACCACAAAAAATTTTAAATAAAAAAGAAAGCATAATAAAAATCCATAAAACTCTCATTTGAATTCTACCTCTTCATTTTGAAGTTTTGTTTTTCCTAATTCTGAAATTTTTCGTTTTGTAGAAGTAGAATTAGAGATTTTTACGTCTCCAAGAATTTCAACCTGAGTATCAAACTCTATTTCACCTTTTACAATAAATGAATTAGAAAATATTAGAGAAGGTAAAACGGGAAATAATTTTAAAAATTTATCAATTTTTTTATAATACTTCTCGTCTAAGCTAACTAAGTTTTCCCCAAGTCCTTTCTCTTTTCGTTTAGGATTCATGGTTAAAGAATAATCTTCATTTAATACATAAGCATCAGACATTCTAATTAGAGTATCTTCTGTTTTTTTCACTGGTGCGAAACGCTCTCTTGGAATAATAATTCCTTTTGTCCTTTGGAAATTTCCAATAGCAGAACCCATAGCAGTTTCTAGTTGCAAGACTTCAATGCCTTCTACTACTTTAGGATTTACAATCAAAGAAAGTTTAAGAGGAGCCTGACTTATTTTTTCTTTTAAAGCCTTTAGATTTATCCATAAATTATTGGTAGAAAATGTTCTAAATTTTCCCATCCCTGAAAATTCATGTTCATGCTCTGCCGGAACTTGGGCAGTTTCTAAAAGTTCTAGGCCACAGAATTTTTCATTTATCATTTTTCGATAAATTGCCCCACCTTTTTTATCTGCGAGAGTTTTAGGGGTCATTTCCATTGCAAACTCAAGATTTTCCTCTGCAAAGTATTGTAGTATGTAAGGCTCAATTGTTGCTCCTAAATTATCCCCATTGGAAAGAAAAGCATACTCATAACCTGTTTCCAGTAACTTATCTAAAATTCCATTAGTCTTCATGGCAAGATAAATATCCCCATGTCCGGGAGGGCACCATTCTTCTTTTTTGTCGCTCAACGTAATTGGAGTTAAGTCTTTTGCATTTAAACGAGGAACCTTGTTTTGTAAAAAACTAGTAGGAAAGTTTTGTTCAAATCTAATTCTTTTTAATTCATTTTGACAATCTTCTTGAGTATTATAGCTATCCATTAAAAGCAAAGGTATTTCAATATTAAATTTTTTTCTATAGTGAAGAATTTGTTTACAAATGATTTCTAAAAAACTCATCCCATTTTTTATAGGAAGTAAACTTTTTGCTTTAGAAAGCCCCATGGAAGTCCCTAAACCTCCATTGAGTTTTATAACAACTAATTTTTTCAGTGTTTCTACGTTAGGTGAGTACTTTTGTTGAATTGTTTCTAAAGATATTTCATCTTGGTTTGGATCTAAATCTCCAATTGTAGACCAATCCACTTTTCCAGTATAACCATTTCGGACTTGTTCGACTTTATTTAAAAAATCATCAATAATTTCTTGATTCAATCCTTCTGATTTCATTTTTTGAATAATTAAATCATGACTCATTTTATATACCTCACAATTTTAGATTTATCATAGAATTCTACAATTTCTCCTAAGTCAATCCAATACGCATTTTCTTTTTTAGATGGATCATAATAAAGTTTAACTTCTAGTTTTTTGAAATCTTGTTGTTCTATTTTTAGCTCTCCATTTTGAATATCAAATTTTGGAAAGGCAATCAGAAAAGTATAAAGATAAATCAATCTTTTTCCTTCACGAGTCATAATTATACCTTTTCCGATTAAATCCTTTTTGATTATTTTAGAATACATGATTGGAAAAGAATTTTCCCAAGTAGATTGTAGGACAGGATCAATTTTGGAATAAGGAACAGGAATTTGAGAAAGGAGCGGAGTAAAAAATAAAATAGTAAAAATAATAATTTTGTTTTTTACAAAAAACATATTTTAAAAGTTATTTTTCTTTCTTCAATTCTTGAATCTCTTCTCTTGAAAGTCCAGTCAGCAAAGAAATTTGTTCCTCACTCATCCCCATAGAAATGGCATTCTTAGCAACTTCTATTTTTCCTTCTATTCTACCCTCTATTCTACCTCTCTGAATACCTTCCGCTAAAGCTGTATCTATCATCCCTTTGGATTCCCAATAGGACATGAGACTTCTCATGTAAATGTCATACTCCTCCCTTGTCATGGCTCCT
>CALDSP010000045.1 GCA_937924465.1 uncultured Leptospiraceae bacterium | reverse complement strand
TAGAGAGAGGATATAAGATATTAGAAGAAGACCTGAAATATATTCAAGGCTTACTTCCAAATGATACACAATTTAAACAAATGGTCAGCTTTCCATCTATGCTTGGAAATCCAAGATTCCAAGAATTTAGCCTTTCTACCGTGAAAGCTATGGAAAAGGGTTATCCTTTTTATGGAGATGTAGTCACTACACCTCCTAAAGTATATAAAAACTTAACTAAAAATCAAATTCTCTTAGAGGAAAATTTAGCTAAAAATTTGCAACTAGAAATAGGAAACAAAGTAAAGCTAGGAAATAAAAAATTTACTTTAGTTGGATATATTCAAAAAGAGCCTGGAAATGTGGGGAGTTTCATGTCTATGGCTCCTTCTTCAATTATTTTGCTAGATGCTTTATCTTCTACCGGACTTGAGCAAAGAGGAAGTCGAATTCGCTATTCTATTTTAGTAAAGGTTCCCAATCAATTTGATGCAAAAGCACTTAAAGAAAAATTTTTTTCCAAGTTAGCTGAAAGAGATTTAATTTTATACCACCATAATGAAATTGGTTCTGGTTCTCAAAAATTTATTAACACAACTTATGATTATGTAAGTTTAATAGGATTTTGTGCTTTTTTCTTAGGTGCTATTTCTATTTTGATTTCTTCTCGTTCTCGTATTCAAGCTCGCACAAATGAAATTGCTATTTATAAATGCTTAGGAGCAAAGTCTAGTTTTTACTCTAAAATCTTTTTAATAGAAATGATTTTTCTTTCTTTAATAGGATCAATTTTAGGTTTAGGTTTGGGTTATTTCATTCAGTTTCAAATTCCCAATATTACAGGTTCTGATTTTCTAGCAAATATTACTCCAAGTATTGATTTAAACTCTTTACTTTGGGGAATTGTAGTAGGCGTACTTCTTCCTTTTGTTTTAGGGATAGAGTCCATTTATAAGGTTTCCAAACTTAGTCCCTTGATTGCTTTAAAAGGAAATGTAGAATTATTGCAAAAAACAAAGAAAGAGAGATTTCTTGAAACTTTTCAAATTTTGATTGCTTATTTGTTTTTTTCAGTTTTAAGTTTTTTGGAAACCAAAAGTTTTTTAAAATCCTTAAGTATGATTGGGGTTTTAATTGTTCTTCCTATTTTAACTTATATTGCTTTGTTTATCTTAAGAAAAATTTATTCTTTCGTAAACAACAAGTATGTTTCTTACGGAACATTTAAAATTTTATTAAGTAAATTTACAAGAGGAGAAAATTATTCCTTAGCAATAGTTGGAATTTCTTCTGCTATTTCAATTTTTCTTTTGACTCTAATTTTAAAAGAAAGCATAATTTCTTTGAGTGGCTGGAATCTTAAAGACAAAAGAGCCAATGTTTTTGTTTTAGATATTCAAAAAGAACAGCTGGAATATTTTCGAAACTTACAAAACAATTATCATGCTGAAAATAGTTATATATCTCCCGTGATTGGAGCAAGGCTTTTAAAAATTAATGGTAGGGAGGTAGATAAATCCAAAACAGAACAAGATGCTCTGCAAAGAGACTGGCGCGCAACAGCTAGAACAAGAGAATATTTTCTTTCTTACAGAGATAAGCTATATGAAACAGAGAAACTCATTCAAGGCAAATACTGGGAAAAAGAACAAATCTCTCAAATATCTGTAGAATATGAATTTGCAAAGGCTTTAGGTGTGAAAGTTGGAGACACTCTAACCTTTAACGTACAAGGTTTGGAAATTGAAGGAAAAATTACAAACACTCGTTACGTGAATTGGGCAGATATGAAACCAAATTTTGTTGTACTGTTTAATTCCTATGCTTTGGATAAAGCTCCGGGGTATTTTTTATCTTCTTTTTATTTAAAGGATTCTCAAGCTCGCTACCTTTTTCAAAAAGAACTTGTCTCTAAATATCCAAATATTGTGTTTATTGATATCACTAAGACTCTGGAAGGAATTGAAAAAATCATCGAAAAAGTTACAAGTATTATTCAACTTTTGTCTTCTTTTTTGTTTGTATCTTCCTTACTTTTATTGTTTGCTTCCCATGCGCTAAAGCATCAGGAAAGAGTGAGTGAAATTAGTTTGTATAAAATAGTAGGAGCCAATTCTAAATTTTTACTAAAAAATTATCTTTATGAAGGACTTTTGTTAACAGAGACTTCTTTTTTGATAGGATTTTGCTTAGCACTTTTCTCAAATTTTATTTTCTCTGAATGGATCCTAAAAGTAAGGTATGAACTTCCTGTTCTTGAATTAGGAATAGTATTTTTAGTTGTGAATGGGATTATTTTGTTTTTGTATATTTCTAGTATTCAAAGAAGTATTTCTATAAAACCTAAAGAATTTTTAAGAAATTTAAGTTAAATTTGTTTAACTCATACCAACTAATCTAAGCATAATGGCTTTTTGTGCATCTAAACGATTTTCTGCTTGATTGAAAATAATTGACCTTTCACTTTCTATAACCTCTCTTGTAATTTCATATCCTACGTGAATTGGCATATCATGCATGACTTTTGCTTTAGAATTTTTTAATAGTTCTGAGTTTAACTGATAAGGCATCATTATTTCTGTTCGCTTTTGTTTTTCTTTTTGAAAATTTGGATCGTTAAAAAATTCCATATCTACCCATGTATCGGTGTAAACGTATTCACAGTTGTTCACGGCATTTTGGATATTTGTTTCTTGTGTAAGAAGTCCTTTGGCTTTAGCTTTTTCCATGAGAGGTTTTATAACTGCATACTCATTTTGTATAGGTGTTACTAAAACTAGGTGTACTCCTAAGGCTGAAGTAATACTAATCAAAGAGTTAGTCACATTATTATGAACTCCTATATAGCATAAAGTAGTTCCTTCAATTTTTCCTTTATCTAGACGAATTGTAAGCATATCTGCGAAAGCTTGGCAGGGATGATAAATATTGCAACATCCATTTATAACTGGAACTAAAGAACCTTTTTTTAATAAGAGCAAATCTTCATGTTTTCTTAAACGAGCCATAATTAGTGAAGCGTTACGTGACAAATAAGTAGCTTCTAAGTCAATGTCAGAGAGTTGAAAATTTGTAGTGTGCCAATCTAAATAGATGGCGTGCCCTCCCATTTCAGTCATTCCAGCCTCAAAAGAAACCCTAGTTCTTGTGGAAGTTTTTTGAAACAACATTACTAAAGTTCTACCTGACATGTGTTCAGAGAAGTAAACACGGTTGTTTTTTACATAAACTGCAAAGTCTAAAAGAGAGTGAATTTCATCATCACTCCAATCCTGCCAAGTAATTAAATGTTTTGTTTCTTTTAACATATATCCAACTTAGAAAATCAAATTTGTTAAGCAAGTAAGTCTTGCATTGCTTCAATTACATCCGAAACATCTCCTTGGGTCATTCCCGCAAAGAGGGGAAGAGAAAGTGTCTGTTCATACATTTTACAAGCATTTGGATAATTTTCTTTTTTAAAATGAAAAGTCTTTTTATAATAGGGATGATGAAAAATAGGAATAAAATGCAGACTTGTTCCAATGTTTCTCTTTTTTAATTCCCATGACAATTCCTCTCTTGTAAGTTTGCAATCATTGTTGACAAGAATACGGTAAAGGTGCCAAGAGTGCTTTCCATTGGAATCTTCACTTGGAAGAGAAATTCCAGGCAAATTAGCAAAAGCTTGGTTGTATATGTTTGCAATTTCAGTCCTTCGTTCCCAAAACTGATTTGCTTCTTTGAGTTGGACAATTCCCAAAGCAGCGGCTATATCTGTAAGATTGTATTTATATCCTGCCTCCACAACCTCATAGTACCAGCCTTGTCGATTGAAACTTTCTCGATTGATTCCATGCAGTCTCATAAGTCGAATTCTATCTGCATGCTCTTTGTGAGATGTGGTAACCATTCCACCCTCGCCTGTTGTAATTCCTTTTGTAGCATAAAAACTAAATACTGTAAAATCTCCCCATGTTCCAATCATCTTATTTTTATGAATCGCCGGAAAAGCATGGGCAGCATCTTCAATGATATATAGTTTATACCTTTGAGCAATTTCTTGGATTGATTCCATGTCGCAGGTGTGTCCTGCCAAATGAACAGGAATGATGGCTTTTACTTTTTTTTGGGTTTTTTTGTGGTACAAAGCTCCGTTTTTTTCTTGGCATTCCCTTTGGATTGCCTCTATGAGAGTTTCGTAAGTCATTAAATGAGTTTGAGGGTCAACATCAGTAAGAATGGGTAGAGCTTTAAAGTAACATATTACTTCTACTGTAGCAGTAAAGGTAACACTTGTAGTAAGAACAGCATCTTTTTCTGTTAAACCAATGGCTTCTAGAGAAAGATGAAGTCCCGCAGTAGCAGAGTTTAAAGAAATAGATTCTTTCGCTCCTGTAAAATCAGAAAAATTTTTTTCAAATTCTTTTACTTTAGGGCCCGAGGTAATCCACCCGGATTTAAGAACTTGAACGACTTCTTCTATTGCTTCTTCTGAAATGGAAGGTAATGCAAAGGGTAAAAAAGTTTTTCTTTTAATTTGAATCATTTTTTATATCCTATTTCATGATCGGATAAAGTGCCAATTTGAGTCATTCAAAATTTCAAAAAAATTAAAATCTAGATTGTTTCTTCTTGCCAAAAGAAATACGAAAATTAGAGTAAGAGATTAACAATATTTTTTTGGGCCGTGAAATCAAACTTTGAACAAATTTTAAAACGCATTGCTATCATTGACAGAGATATTGCAGAATTACAACGTTTGCATAAGCGTCTCTCTGAAGATAGACCTTATTATAAAGATTTGCATATTGTTTTTGAAAAACAAATTTACGATTTATTAAAAGAGAAAAACGAAATTCTTTCTTTATCAATTCAAAACCCTCCTGCATGGTTGACTCAATTAAACGGAAAAGAATTTACCAAGCCTGAATCTCACTATATCCCCGAGAACATTGTAAATTTTTCTCCAATCTCTCCTTTTAATGGAGATGAAGTTTATCAACTTATAAAACAATTTCCAAAAACAGAAGTGCATTTACACTTAGAGGCATGCATTAACAAAGAGACCTTACATTTCTTGTTTGAAAAAAATGAAATTCCCTTTGATGAAAATGAATTTCATGAAAAGTTCAATTTCAAAGATTTAAATGGATTTATTCAATTGTTTTTTTATATTCAAAGTGCAATCAAAGAAGAAGAAGACTTTGCTTATATCTTGGATAGTTTAGCTGACTATTTGCGAGAAGATAACATAGTTTATGCAGAGGTTTTTCTTGCACCAACGCGTTTTGTTCAAAATGGTTTAGATTTTACAAAAATGATGGAAATCATCATTGAAAGAATTCGAGACATTCGCAAAGAAGACGGTACTGACATTCGTATTTTAATAGATGTTTCTCGTACCTTTGGCTTAGATAATGCTCTTGCGAATTTAGAGAAAGTTTTACAAGTTAGTCATCATGAAGAAATCTTAGGGATTGGTTTAGGTGGAGCAGAGCTTCTAGGTCCTGCTAAAGATTACGAAAGAGTTTTTCGTATAGCAAGGGAGGCGGGTTTGCACTGTGTAGCTCATGCCGGGGAAGATGATGGGCCTTGGTCCATTTGGGATAGTTTAAAATACTTACAAGTAGAACGCATAGGACATGGTACCTCTGCAATTCAGGATCCAGAACTTATAGAGTATTTAAAAGAGAACAGAATCCCCATTGAGATTTGTTTAACTAGTAATTTATTTACTGGAAAATATGTTCGTAAAGCTGAAAATCATCCTGTGCGTTATTATTATGACAGTGGTCTCATGTTATGCATAAATACAGATGATCCAGAAATTTTTAATGTTAAGTTGACAGATGAATATTACAAACTATATAGACATTTAAATTTTACTACCGAAGAAATCATAGACTTAATCAAAAAAGGGGTTTATTCTAGTTTTCATCCTCGCAAAGATAAGCTTTGGAAAAAAATGGAACTTGATATCCAAAAAATCCAATCCAAATTGCAACAACTCGTTTAGTTCCTTTTCTTTATGGAAAAAATAGAAGTAATTCAAGGAGATATTACAAAGCTTAAGGTAGATGCCATTGTAAATGCCGCAAATTCTCAGTTGATGGGAGGTGGTGGAGTAGATGGGGCAATTCATAAAGCAGGTGGCATTAAAATAGCAGAAGAATGTGCTAAAATTCGTGAACAACAAAATGGTTGTTTACCCGGAAATGCTGTTTTAACGTCAGGTGGAAATTTACCTTCCCCTTATGTCATTCATGCAGTTGGTCCCATTTGGCATGGGGGAAAAAGGAATGAAGCTGAAATTTTAGCAAATGCTTATCTAAGTAGTTTACAACTTGCAAAGGATAAACGCTTTTCGGTTATTGCTTTTCCAAACATAAGTACAGGAGTTTATGGCTATCCAAAGAAAGAAGCTTCTCAAATTGCATTTAATACTGTAAATAAGTTTTTAACAAAAAATGAATTTCCCAAGAAAGTAATATTTGTTTGCTTTGATGAAGAAAATTATTTGCTATATAAAGAACTAATCCAAAATTTAGCTTCCTAAAGGAAATTAAAAAAATTTGACTAATTCAAATTACTTTATAATCTAACCCAATTAAATCCTAAATTCAAAGAGGATTTTCATATGGAAGAAAGTGTTCGTTTTTTTCAAAGATACAATCGAATCATAGGACTTAGTTTTCTTGGGATTTCCATCATAGCTATTTTTCTTATATTTTTAATCAATACTGTGGAATCTCAAAAAGAGAAACAGCGCCTTTATTTTGAGTTAAACGAAAGAGCAGATTCTTTAAATTCTTTGTTAAAGTCTATTTTAAATCATTTAGATTTAATGAAATACCAAGCAGAGCGTTTTATGATGAATCCACAGGTTCCCAAGCCAAGGACTCCTTATTCTTCTTCTTTACGTGAAAATCCTAAAAATGGTTTTCTTGAAATTGCAGAGCCTCCTTTGGGTTACAAATTGTCAAACATGGGAAACCTAACTTCTCTTTTTCCTGCTAAAAATATACCACCTAACGTCAAAGATGAAATTGAAATGGCTTTGAGTTTAAATCCTATTTTTGAGGCAGTGCAAAACAACATTCCTAGTTCTGCGTGGATTTATTATACATCTAAGTCCAAGTTTATTAATATTTATCCATGGGTTCCATCCACTGCGTTCACTTTAAAAGAAGAGGTTTACACCCATGAGTTTTATTTAGATGGACTTCCAGAGAGAAATCCTTCTCGCAAATCTTTTTGGACTCCAGCCTATATTGATGAAGCCGGAAAAGGGCTTATGGTGACTGCGGCTACTCCTGTTTATAATAAGAATGAATTTCTAGGCACAGTGGCAATTGATTTGACAGTGGACTTTCTTAACTCTTTTGTTTCTCAACTTGCTAACGAAAAGGGAAACATTGTGATATTTAATAATTCAGAACAGGTTTTAGCTTTTCCTGCTATAGTCACTTCAAACGATAAAGAAGTAAAAAAACTTTCAGATGCAATACCCCAAGAGTTAGTAAATTTTATTCCGAAATTTAAAAATTCTTTTCAACTAAAAGCTATGTCAATAGCTCAGTATGATGTTTATTCTAAGACGGTTCAAAATGCTGATTGGACAATTTTATATTATAAAGAAAGAACAAATTTTCTTTCATACATTTTTACGCCCTTTGGAGTGGCTTTTATTATATTGATTATAATCTTTTTTGGAATTTTTTATTTCATTAATCAACTGATTAGTAAAGATTTTATTTACCCAAGTAAGTCTTTAGTACAATACATTGAACAAGAAAACGCTTCAAAAACTTCAGTTCCTATTCCTCCCGTTCCAGAGGCTTGGGAGGGTTGGTTTATTCAAATATCTAAGATTTTTCAGCACAATAGAGAATTGGTTCAAGAACTCAAGGATTTACTTTTGAATTTGGAAATGAAAGTACAAGAAAGAACGAAAGATTTGCAAGAGGCAAATCAAAAAAATGAAACTTTACTTTTAAATATTTTGCCTAAAAAAATTGTAAAAGAACTCAAAGAAAAAGGAAGGTCTGAGCCCATTTTCATTCCAAGTGCGACCATATTTTTTAGTGATTTTGTAAACTTTTCTAAGTACGCCTCTACTGTAGGACCCCAGCAGTTAGTCGCAGAGTTAGATGAGTTTTTTTCAGTAATGGATATGGTGATTTCCAAGTATGGATTAGAAAAGCTAAAAACCATCGGGGATGCGTACATGTGTGCAGGAGGAATTCCGGAGCCAAACCAATCTCATATCTTGGATACTTGTCTTGCAGGGTTTGAGCTTTTACGTCTTCTGGATCAGGCAAGGACATTAAAACAAAAAGGACACATTTGGCAGGTAAGGATAGGAATTCATACCGGACCTGTGGTAGCGGGAATTATTGGTGAGAAAAAGTTTTCTTATGACGTGTGGGGAAATACGGTAAATGTTGCCTCTCGCATGGAATCCTCCGGAGCCGCTGGAAAACTAAATGTTTCCCAGTCCATTTACGAGGCAACAAATAAATTCTTTGAATTTGAGTCTAGGGGAATAATACCAATCAAGGGAATTGGAGAAGTAGAGATGTTTTTTCTGAATCGATTTAAGAAAGAATATTCAGAAGATGAGGAAGGCACAGTTCCAAACGAAAAATTTATGGAATATTATTTTTCTTTAAAAAATAAAATGTCTTAAAAATTTAAAGTTTGAAATAATCTATTTTTTTATAATTTTTCTGAACCCTTATCTTATAATAAAAATATTTCCCTTTAAAAAAAGAGAACAATTCAAAAAAGTAAGTACTATTCAACTTTCTTTTTTAAAAAATAAACTACATAGAAAGCAAACCCAATTAAAAAAATAATACCACCAATGCTCAAGAGAAAAATTAAATCATTAAAAATCATGATCTGAACCTCTGAATGTTTTATTTTTATGTCTTTTACTTATAATATTTGAATGAACTTGTCAATCTTGAAATATTTAGAATGCAAAGCAGAGAATGTGAAAAAAATCATATTTTTAATTTTTGAATGTGTGGGAATCTAACAAGACACAAGTTCATAAAAAATTTTTAGTTAAATAGCTTTGAATCTTTTTGTTTGTTTTATACTTTTTAAAGTCGTTTCATTTTCTTTATTATACTTGTATTTAAAAAAGGAAATTTTATTTTTATATTTAAAGTATGTTAATGCATGAAAAGAAAAACTTCCAAGAACGTCTTTCTTTAAATGAGGAGCTTTGTATTCCTCATTTTCAACCTATTTTAAATATTGCTACAAGGCAGATTTTGGGGTATGAGGTTTTGGGAAGACTTTATCAAGGAGAAAGTAAAAATTATATTTCTCTGGGAGCATTCTTTCATTCTGTTGAATCAAATTTCTTTGAAAGAGTACAAGTCGATAGAATTATTCGAGAAAAAGCGATTCGTTACCTAAAAAATACAGGCTCTAATACAAAGTTGTTTTTTAATATTATGCCAAATATTTTGTCTAACATTCATCAAGAAGATTTTCTTGATCCGAATCGATTTCATTTAATTCAGCTCATCGAAAAGTATAACATTGATAGAAATAATATTATTATTGAAATTACAGAACAGGAATTCAATGGAAAAGTAGAAAGACTTGTTCGAATGGTAGACTTATACAGAAGTTATGGATTTAAAATTGCTATTGATGATGTAGGTACTGGATTTTCTAATTTAGAGCGTATTGGTTACATTCATCCCGATATCATTAAGGTAGATATTAAACTTATGCGAGAGTCCCTTTCCAATAATTCTTTTCGGCAAGTCCTTTTTGCTATCTCTGAAATGACTTCAAAATTAGGTTCTGAACTTTTATTTGAAGGAATTGAAAATGAGACCGAGTTAAATTTAGCTTTTTCTATGGGAGCAGGGCTTTTGCAAGGGTTTTATTTTTCAATGCCACAGTCTGAATTTCAAAACAAAAATGCATTTGCAGAGCTACTTAAAGAAAAATTAGAAAAATTTAGTGGGCTTCGTTTTTTAGAACTTGTGGAAGAATATCAAAAGAAAGACAAAATGATTCAAACCTTAAATTCTATTTTTCATAGTATTTCCCATAATGAGCAAATGACAGAAAAAGAACTTCAAAAAATACTTTACAATTCAATAGAGTTATTTCCTAAAGAGATTCGAAAATTTTTCATTATAGATATTAATGGATATCAAGTAAGCTCTACCTTTATTAGACATAATACTAAGGATTTCGACATCATTGCAAGAGAGATGGGAAATAATTACGCATGGAAACCTTTCTTCATAAGACATAAAGCTGATTCTCATTTTTATAAACGCAATTGGAATGTAACGGAGCCTCTTTATGACATTCAAACGCAAAGGAATTATGTTACTTACACTTACAATTTAAATTCCCAATATATTTTAGTTGTAAATGTAGATTGGTAAAAAATTTATAGTCTATGAGTTTAGAAATGAGGCGTTATACAAGAATTTATCATAAGGATTTAAAAGATTATAAGTTGGTTTTAGAAAAAAAGGGTTCCTCTTTTAAAGGAGATTTAGGAAATATTTCTGAAGGAGGCTTTTGTGTCATTTTACCAAAAAATACACAGCTTGAAAGAGGAGAAATAGTTCAGGGTTATTTATATTATATTCATGAGGCTGAAAAATATCCATTTGAAGGAAAAATAGCTTGGGTTTCAGATTACGAACACGCAGGGAAAATTCATTTAATGGCTGGAATTGAATTTACAACTCTTTTGAATCTTCCCGAACGCCTTCTGGCTTTAGCTATGTCCCTTGATTAGTTTACGCAAGAGGATTTTCCAAAATAATTGCAATTCCCTGTCCTCCACCTATACAAAGAGATGCCACTCCATATTTTACTTTTCTTCTTCGCATTTCATAGGCTAGAGTTAGAGTAACTCTTGCTCCACTGGCTCCTAAAGGGTGTCCAATTGCAACAGCTCCTCCATTCACATTTGTAATTTCAGGATACCCCCCAACTGCGCTGCCGCGAGATA
>CALDSP010000044.1 GCA_937924465.1 uncultured Leptospiraceae bacterium | reverse complement strand
GTTATGAAGGCTTTGTATTTTTTGGAAAAGATTTCTGGGTTGTTTTTTCTTCTACACTAATAGAAGACTTAAGAACTATACTCCTAGGATTCTTTTTAATGGGAATGTTTGCTTATGTTTGTTTTTGGTATTTGAGAAATTTAGATTATCGGAATGACTCAATTCCTTTCAAAAAAAAATTCTTTTTGAATATTTTGTTTATAATTTGTTTACTAATTTTAGCAAGAGGTGGATTTCAAAAAAGTTTTATTAGTACAGGAAATGCAATTGTTACAAAGAATCCTCTTTTAAATCAATTTGTTTTAAATGGTGTATTTACTACTATTGTTGATTTTCGTGTAGAAAAATTTCCTCAGATTCAATCCATGAATCCATGGGAGGCAATTGCAATTACAAAAGAAATCATCTATTTCAAAGGTGCAAGTTTTGTAAACGATACCTTTCCCATCTTAAGAAAAATTCCAGGAAAAAAAGAATATGGAAAACCAAACATTCTTTTAATTATCTTAGAGAGTTGGCCTTCTAAATATTCTAATGAGAAATTTTCTTATATTATAGATGGTAAAGAAATTACTCCAAGATTTAACATACTCAAAAAACAAGGCTTATATTTTCCTAGGTTTTTTGCAAATGGGGGAAGAACTTCTAATGGATTAGTTGCCATTTTAACTGGAATTCCCGATAGACCCGGGGTTAGTTTAATTCATACAAAATATGCTTTAAACCGATTTACTCCACTTGGAACTTTATTAAAAAACATAGGTTATGAAACGAGTTTTTATTATGGAGGACAACTCGCATTTGAGAATATTACTCCTATTCTAAAAAATTGGGGGTTTGATAATTTGTATGACTATGAATTTTTTGATTCTCAAAAAAAATTTCAAAAGGGGGTGTGGGGATTCAATGATTTAGATGTTTATGAGCAAATTTTAAATGATTTAGAGAATTCTCATAGCAATTCTCCTAAACTAATTGCATGTTTAACTCTTTCTACGCATCATCCTTTTCAAATACCTAGCAAGGATTTTGAAATATTTCCACCAAAAGATGATGAAATCAAATTTATAAACTCATTGCATTATGCAGATTTTGCCTTAGGTGAATTTATGAATAAGTTTTCAAAATTAAAATTATCCGAAAATACTTTTGTGTTTATTGTATCTGATCATACAAGTCATAGAAAATTAAATTATTATGAAGATAGAAATATCCCTTTTTTAATTTATTCTCCTAAATACATTGCACCTAACGTAAATTATAAGATTGGTTCTCAAGTAGATATTTTACCAACAATACTTAGTTTGATTGATTCAGAGTTTTATTTTTCTTCTATTGGAAGAAATTTATTTTCAAACGATAACGGACAAGCTTATGTAGCTTTTGGAAATATTTATGGTTTAGTTGAAAATGATATTATGTTTTTAGATACAGTGGATTCTTTCAATGGTTTAAACCTACCTATGAGTTTTCCATTTATTGCAAGAAAAAGTTGCAAAGAAGAACCTACTCCTTGCTTATTGCCTCATAAAAAAGCTAAAGCCATTTTAAATACTATGGAATTTCTCTTAAAGAAAAATTTAATAGCTCCACCAAACTAGAGTGTTTTTGCTATTTCATAATATTCTTGAAATTGTAATTTTTCTGGTCTCTCTTTGCCAGTTTTATTCAATTTTTCAAATAGAATTTGTCTCAATTTCTTTCTGTGAATTTCTTCAAAGAACGGAGAAGATTCCAAAATTTTAGAAATTGTTTTTCTTTTCCCCCAAAAAAAACCTCGTAAAATAAGTTCTAAATTTGGAATTTTAGAAAAATCTAATATTCTTTCTTGATAAGGAACAAAACTTAGAATAGCAGAGTTAACATTGGGCTTTGGATAAAAGCAATTTTTACTTACTACCATTTCAAGTTTCCATTTTCCAAATGCACTTAAAAAAATTGACAAAGAAGAAGCTTCTTTTGTAATACGTTCTACAAATTCTTTTTGCAATAGAAACACTCCTCCTTTTATGTGAGGAATAGATTTGAATGTAGTAGTTAAAATTTCAGAGCTTATATAATAAGGTAAATTTCCAAAAAAGTAGACTGATTTGTCTACCAAAACATTTAAATTTTCTAAAAAATTACCCTGAACGATTTTAATTTGAAATTTTTGAACATAATCTTGATTTTGTAAGTACTTTGTTAAAAAAGAATCTATCTCAAAAGTGTAAATAGGCTTTTTGAACTGAACTAATTTATGAGTTAAGGCACCCAAACCTGTTCCGACTTCTGCGAGAATTTCCGCTTTCTTTAAGTGTTCTAGTTTTGGAACTTGAAGAATTTTTTTTACAACGTTTGGATCGATCAAAAAATTTTGTCCCCATTTTTTTTTAGGAGATATTGAGCATGCAGTAAAAAACTTTTGAATTTCTGAAATACTATAAAATGGATAGGTCTCTTGCATGAATATTTATTTTGTACCTGTATACTCAAGCATAACAAAAGTTATATCATCTTCTTTAGTTTCTGTGTTTATTGCATTCCATTCATCAATAATTTTTTCAAAAGATTCATCTAAACTCTCTTTTTGATTATTCAAAAAAATACTCTTGAGATTTTCCATTTGTTGTGAAAGTTTTTTTCTTTTAATTGAAGCAGTAAAACCATCTGTGTAAAGTAGGATTCTGTCTCCTTTATGAATTTGAGTTTCTTTTTGCTCAAAATAAAAATCTTTTGTTTGTATTCCAAGAAATATACCTTTAGATGTGATAATTTCTAATTTTTCAGATTCTCTTCTATAAAGAAATACTGAATTGTGACCTGCATTAGCATACTTCAACTTTCCGTCTGGAAATAAAGTAAACAAAAATAATGTAATATAATCATGAGTTTTTAGAACATTGAGCAGTCTTTGGTTGATTTCTTTTAAAGCTTCTTTGGGTTCTGGAATTTTCATTATGGTATCTCGAATTGTGATTTTGCTCAAAGTTGTGAGAAGTGCCGCAGATATACCATGCCCAGAAGCATCTGCAATGAAAAAAGAAACAGAACCGTCTGTATGATTGAAAACGTCAAAAAAATCCCCTACAACTTGAAATAAGCCTTTTTGAAAAATTTTAAATTGAACTAAAGGATAAGTTTGACTTTGGTTTGGAAACAAAGATTTTTGTAGTTCTGAAGCTAGATTTAATTCAGCTTGAAAATTAGAGTCTCTTTCTTTCAATTCTTCTATAGTTTTAGTAAGTTCTACTGTTCTTTCTTTAATCCTTTTTTCTAGGATATAACTAGCTTCTAAAAGTTTTTTTTGAGTTATATAAGTTTTATAAGATAATAGAAAAGAATGAACAAAGATTAAAGCGAGTGTCCCTAATTTTATATTGTCTTGAATAAAAAATTTTTCGGGAAAAATACTTAATGCTACTAATATA
>CALDSP010000043.1 GCA_937924465.1 uncultured Leptospiraceae bacterium | reverse complement strand
ACTAAATTTTTAAACGAACTCCGCTCACCAAAAACAAAAGCCTTTTCTTTGCCCTTGCTTTCAGTCGCTTATGCAATCACTGTGTAAAAACCAATTTATTTGAACCATCTCTAAAGTCAAACCATTTTTTTATTTTTTTTTTGAAGGTTTTTTTACAAAAATGAAAATATATCTCTATTACACATTCTACACAACTAACCATAATTAACAGAATCTTTCTAGTAAAAATTATTCTGAATTCTTGCGAGTTCTCTTTGGGAAGTCTACCACAATTGCATAAATTACAAGCACCAACACACCCAAAGCAAATTCAATATGAACATTATTTACCGTGATCCTTGTAATGTAAACAGAAGAAGCAAACCAAGAAACAGGAATTAGAATTCTAGCAATTGCCCACTTTACATAATCTTTCATAGCTTACTCACTTGAAAATAGATTTTTTTATCTTTACATATAAGTTGAATCATTCTACCCAAATAAGAAGTAATTAGCATTTCTCCTTTCGGTGTAACCCAGTGACCACACTGTAAAAATTATAATTGGTTTTGAGATATTCATACATATTTTAATCTGTGTTGCCGTAACATTCAAAATTTCTCATTAGGGAAATTTTATTTTAAGGATTTCATAAATACCTACACTTCGCTAATTCCATTCCTATTTTTGACTCTTCCCAAAAAAACACAAGAGATGTGAAAAATTTTTTCATTTGCAATTAGCATAGCTTAAAAGTTGTAAATTCTAAATTTCAGGGGATTTTTTGTTAAGAAGTTTTTAAACTAAACTAAGGTTAAAATAAAATTCTCCACTTCTAAAAAGACTTCCCTAGGTCTTTTTAGTATATTTAAATACCCAATACTCTTTTTATTCCTGTGAGTAAAGGATTCCTGCAATCTCCTTTATATCTAGGAATAATATGGAACATAACTGTATTAAATTCCTGTCCCGCATAAGTGCCTATATCTATTCCCATATTCAATCCATCTGGTTTAAACTCTACTAAAAGGAATTCATAAACTTTTTTTTGTATCTCTATAAGTGCATAAGTTTCCTCAGGATATAAATCAAAGTAATTTTGAACCTCTCTTTTTATATAGATTACAACATGTCCCCTTATAACCGGTGGAGTATAAAATTGAGAGTACCAATACGTATTTTCAAAAAGGATTTTTGTATTAGTTGAACTTTTTATTTTGAAAGAAGTTCTTTTTTTGGTTTCATTTGGTTTGTCTTTGAACATTTCATCAGAGAAGAACTCAAATAAACTAATTCCTAAACCTTTAGCTATATTGTAGATTGAGTCAATTCTTGCGTTGGGTGGTTTGCTACTTTCTAGAAGCTGAATATGTTTGTATTCAAGCCCTGAGAGTTCACCCAATTTTTGTTGTGAGAGTTCTCTATTTTTTCTAAGGGTTCTAATTCTAGCCGCAACTTTTAAAGCAATAGTTTTATCTTTCTTATTATTCACCTTAAAAATAAGGTATATTGGAAAATAAAAAATGGAAACCTTATAATTTGGGAAATATAACCTTTTATTTAAGGTGTTTTTATTTTACAATGGTGGATCGTAAAATGTGATCCAACGCTCTAGAATACTTCTTCCTTTACGTAAAACTTTTTGTAACTGGGGGACCCTTGCATAGTGAGATGTAGTAACAACAATGCTAAATCTTCGGAAAGATTTTTCATTTACAACAGTATCATTTTCTTTCTCGATTTCTAATAACCTTACAAACATAAAAGTTGCAGAAATACCCAATGCTTCAGCCCACATTTTTAATTCCAACCAATCTCTATTCTCAGGACGAAACTTCCATTTAGTATAATTCTGCCCTCGTTCTTGGTATTCTGTTTTAGGATTTTCGGAAGGTTGAAAATAGTCTGAATATAAAAGAAATCGATAACGTTTTAATAAAACTGCTAAGTATTTATCTAAGCTACTGTATATTTGAATTCCTTTTTTCATTGTAGAATTCAACCTAGAGGGAATTCTAAGAGTAGAAACAGTTTTTCTTTTTCGCTTGATTTCTAAACTTTGTTTTTGTTCACTAAGAATGAATCCATACTTCATACAATAGAGGAGTAAAAAGATGTTTGAAAAGAATAAAAAATATAAAAAAGTTAAAATTTTTTTAAAAAAGTTGTAGTTGTTACTACAAAGTTTGTAAAAAGTTTTGCTAAGGCTCAAAGTCAGCAAATAAACTCAAAAGAATATCCAAACCAAAGAAATCAATATAGTTTAAAATTTGCTTTTTCAAACCTATTTTCGCATGGAATCCAATTCCAATCCCAGCACTTTGAATCATTTTTTTGTCATTGGCTCCATCTCCAACTGCAACAGTTTGTCGAATAGGAATACCATATTCCCTAGCAACTTCTAATAGATACTTTTCCTTTTTCTCTCCATCAATAATTTCACCAATTAAGTTTCCTGTAAGTCTACCGTCCTCTACTTCTAAAACATTAGCTCGAAACTCATGAATATTGTATTCTTCGGCAAACCTAACTAAAATAGGCATAAATCCCCCCGATAAAATAGCTATCTTCGCGGGATAGTTTTGAATGTTTTCAAAAAATAACTTTACTCCAAGATTGAGATGTAATTTATGATAAACCTTTTGAAAAACGGTTTCACTTACACCCTTTAACAAGGAACAACGCTTTTTAAGAGATTCCTCAAAATTCCAAATTCCTTGCATAGCTTCTTCTGTAATCTTAGAAACTTGTTCATAAACTCCACATTCTTTTGCTATTTCATCAATCACTTCTTCTTGAATGAGAGTAGAATCCATATCAAATACAAATAATGATTCTTTCTTTGGATCTAAAAGATTTTTAA
>CALDSP010000042.1 GCA_937924465.1 uncultured Leptospiraceae bacterium | reverse complement strand
TATCAATGCAAAAGGTAGGTAAAAGTTGAATATGGGTATGATTGGGAAAGTAGTAAACTAAATTACTTGGAAAAAAGGGTTCTCCTATAATGTCTGATTTTGTTAGTTTTGAGTAAAATCTGGCGGACTCTGAAATTTTTGAAGTAGCTATATGGTCAGGATGTAAATCAAATTCATAATGAGTAAAAACAAAGTCAGGTTTAAGTTCTCTAAAAATAGATGCTAGTTTTTTTCTAATTTCTATTGTATCTAGAAGAAATCTATTTGGATAAGAGAGAGTTTGTCGTGTAACGTCCAAAAGTTTGGCAGCTTCAAAACTTTCTTTTTTACGGATTTCTTCAGAACCAAAAGGAGTGGGCTCACCATTTGTGAGATCAAGTATTGTAACTTCATGACCCAAAGTTCGAAATAGTAAAATGGAACCTCCCATGGAAAGTTCTACATCATCGGGATGAGCTCCTACACACACAATTTTCATGTGGTTTTACTCATTTCTATAATAATTTCAAATTCTTCTTTCGTGATGGGTATGACAGAGAGTCGATTAGCTCTTTGTAGAAGTTTCATGTTTTTTAGTTCTTCCTTTTTTCGCATTTCTTCAATGGTTACAGGTCTTTTTAAATCCATTTTGTATTTTACATCTACCATATACCAAGTAGGTTTTTCAGGCTTACTTTTAGGATCGTAATAAGGACTTTTTTTATCAAAAGCAAAATGATCTACATAACCTTGTCTAATAACTGTAGCTACTCCAAACACTCCCCTAGGTTCTACTTGGCTATGATAAATTAGAACATCATCTCCTGTTTTAATTACATCTCTAAGATAATTTCGAGCTTGATAGTTTCTCACACCTTCCCAACATGAGGTTTGGTTAGGGGCTTTTTTTAGATCTTCAAAAGAAAAAACATTCGGTTCTGTTTTAAAGATCCAATATCCTTTGGTTTTACTCATTTTTACCTCCTAATTGCCATTTTGTAAAAAACTTTCTTTTTTTCAAATGTATTTATTTGGAGGTTTGAGAATACATTTTGTAAATTGATAAAAATAAGTTAAAGTTCTAATAATAAGCTTACATTTTCTTATAATACTATAAATCAATCAAACTATAAAAGAATCTTGTGAAGTTTAATAGGAAATTTATTAATCAATCAGACTAATAGAGAATTCGAGTTTTAATAGAGTGAGGATGTTTTTTTATTTCATCCTTTACTTTATCTCCTATGTTTTTGTCAATATCCATAATCAAATAGCCTATATCTTTAGTTGTGCCAAGATATTGTGCATTGATATTTCCTCCCAAGTCAGAGACAATTTTATTTATATCTCGCAAAAATCCGGGTTGGTTTTTATGAACATTTAAAATCCTATAATTATCTTTTAGCATTGGAAGTTCTACGTTGGGAAAATTTACTGCAAATGTAGTAGAACCATTATTTACATACTTTATAAGTTTATTGGCTACTTCTATTCCAATATTTTTTTGTGCTTCTTCCGTACTTCCCCCAATGTGAGGACTCAAAATTACATTTGGTAAATTTTGTAAAGGGGAAACAAAAGGTTCATCATTGGATTTCGGTTCCTTGGGAAATACATCAATCCCCGCTCCTGCTATATGTCCTTCTTGGATTGCTTGGGCTAGAGCATCTACATCTATCACAGTGCCTCTAGATAAGTTTAAAACATAAGAGCCCTTTTTCATAAGTTGAATGTGTTCTTTACGAAACATATTTTTTGTATCTTCTGTTTCTGGAACGTGAAAGGTTAAAAAGTCACAGTTTTTTAAAACTTCTTCATAACTGGAACAAGCCTTTGCATTTCCAAGTGGCAAAACAGTTTGTATATCGTAGTAAATTACATCCATTCCAAAACTTTCTGCAAGCACAGAAACTTGGGAACCAATATGACCATAACCAATAATCCCTAAAGTTTTTCCGCGAACCTCAAAACATCCTTTAGAAATTTTATTCCATTTGCCTTTGTGCATGGCGGAGGATTGATCTCCAATTTTTCGAGCTAAAATAACTATTTCTGCAATGACTAACTCTGCTACACTTCGTGTATTGCTATAAGGAGCATTAAACACTACAATACCTTGATTTTCAGCCGCAGATAAATCTACCTGATTTGTGCCAATACAAAAGCAACCAATAGATAAAAGTTTTGGAGCATGTTCTAAGGCTTTTTTTGTAATATTGGTTTTACTACGAATTCCTAAAATATGAATGTTTGGAAGAACTTGAATGAGTTCTTCTTCACTCATGGCATCTTTTCTAAGTTCCACATTGAAGCCGTCTTTTGCAAAAAGCTCATAAGCATTTGTATGAATATTTTCTAAAAGTAAAACATTGATTTTATTTTTTGGGAATGAAATCATAAGACCAACTTGTAAAACGTATAGTAAAAGAAAAGTATTTTGTCACTTAAACAATTCTTAAAAAACTTTCAAGACAATTTTAAAATTTTTGTCGTTTAGTAGTAGATATTTTCAATGATTTTCTTGCTTTCAATGAGAGCTTAAGAATAAAATAAAGGAAATTATGAAAGAAAAAGCTTTAAAGAAACTTCATCTAATACACGGTATATTTTTTATAAATTTTTCTATAAACGCCACAGAAAATCTTAGTTCTTTTGCTTATCAATTTAAATCTCTTCAAACTAATAAAATAATTATTAAAAAATCCATTCATAAATCTGTTCCAATAGCAAGTATCAATAAATTATTTACATATTTTATTATGAAAGAGCATTTTCAGCCAAACGAAGAAATTCTTGTTCCAAATAAAAAACTTATTTTTTACGAAAAAGAATCCAGAGCTGAACTACTACAAAATGAGTTTTATAAATTCTCCGATTTGATTTTTGCTCTTTTGATTCCATCTGGAAATGATGTTGCAAGAGTTTTAGAAATAAAATTAAATGAAAAAAATTTAAATTATTTAGAACTTTCTAAACTTTGGTTAAATAATCACAAGTTTTATAACACAAACATAGTTGAGCCAATCGGACTTTCCTTTCAAACTCAATCTACTGTAAGCGACTTATGGAAACTTTTAGAAAAAATATATAGTGATGCACAAATTTTCAAAGTTTTGAAATATGAGACTTATACAATTTATACAAAGTCTGGCAAACCTCTTTTTTTAAAAAATAAAAATCCACTTATGAAATACAAAAACTACAAAATTTTTGGAAAGACAGGCTCAACTAAAAAAGCAGGGTTTTGCTTTTTGGGTTTTATTCAAAATATGATTTACCCTGAAAAAATTTATGGAATTATTTTTTTAGGAGCAAAGGATTTAGAAAAAGAATTGATTAGTTTTATAAGCTTATTGGATTGAATTTATGAATTTTTATTATTTAGATTTACTAGTTTTATTCTTGTATTTTATCATCGTAATAGGACTAGGAATCAAAGCTCATAAAACTCAAACCAAAACAGAATTTTTTTTAGGAAATAAAAATCTTCCTTGGTACTTACTTTTATTTTCTATTGTTGCCACTGAAACATCTACCTTAACTTTTTTAAGTGTTCCGGGTATTGGTTATTCTTCTGATTTATCTTTTTTACAAATTGCAATCGGTTATATTTTAGGGAGAGTATTTGTAAGTTTTGTAATGCTTCCTAATTATTTTAAATCAGGATACATATCTATCTACGAATGGATTAGTGAAACTTTTGGACATAAAGTAGGACGTTATGCGTCAGTTTCTTTT
>CALDSP010000041.1 GCA_937924465.1 uncultured Leptospiraceae bacterium | reverse complement strand
AAATTCTAAATGCATGATAAAATAAAAAGGTATCCAAAAGGATTTCCTTTTCTCTGTACTCCTCTCTTTAAGGTTTTTTTTTGTCCTGCTTATTGGGTAAAATAAAAGAGAAGGTGGGCGCAATCTTTCAATAAGATTTTGGCATAGTTTTTGAATTCTTTACAAATCTGTAATTTTTTTGAAAAGAAACTTTGTAAGAAAAGTAGTTATAAGGATATTTATATGACCATTCGCCAAAAACTTTTCCTAATTTTAGGAATTAGTCAAGTCTTTCTTTTGGTAGCTCTTTTTGGAGCTTTCTCTATTTTAATTGAAGCCATAAAAAGTGAACCTCAAAACAAAAGAGCCAAAGATTTAGCAGTTTCTTTTACAAGAGAATTAAAGGAACGAGAGGAATTTTTAAAATCCATCATAAGAGAAATTTTGCATAATCCAAGTAACTTAGAACTTTTAACCAAGGGTTTAAAGGATCGAAATATTTTGCGTCAAAATTTTGATAAGTTTCATCGATACATGAAAGACTATGATTTAAACATTTTTGAGATTGGAAGTTCAGAAGGAAAAGTTCAATTTCGATTCCATAGGGTAAACGATTATGGAGATAGCAAAGCTGATCAAAAAATTATTCAACGTGCCTTAGCGGGTGAAATTAGCTCTACATTAGAAGTTGGGCATAGTGGATTAGGTCTAAGAGTTACAAGTCCACTTGCAGATGGAACGTTACTAGTTGGTCAAGTAGTGAATGAAAAGTTTTTGAGAAGTATTATTGGCAATAAAGATATTAAAATCGCTTTGCTACAAGGTTCTAGTCCTATTGTATTTAGTGACGAAATAATTAAACGTTACACAGAAAAAATTCAGAATCTAGAGCAATACTTAGATGGGGAAAGAATTCTCTTTGAAGAAAGGTATTACTATGCTGTAGTTATGCCTTATCAATCATGGGGACTTTCAAATCACAAATTAGACTTTTTAATTATGATTGATGAGACAGAACTCAAAAGTGCTACCGATACAATTTGGAGAATTTTTTATGTTATAGCCTTTTTTATATTTACTGCTGTGTTTTTCTTATCTTATTTCTTCTCCAAAAATATTATCTATGCAATTAAAAATTTAAATCATGCAATGAAAGATCTCAATCTTGCAGATGAATCTAAAATCGATACAAGACGAAAAGATGAAATTGGAGAAATGGGAAAAGTCTTCCTCAATATGAAAGAACAAATTTTAAAATATCAAAATCATCTAGAACATTTAGTAGAGGAAAAAACAAAGGAACTAAAGCAAAGTCTAGAAGAAATTCAGCGTTTAAAAGAACTTCAAGATGGAGATTATTTTTTAACTTCTCTTTTAATTAAACCTTTAAGTAAAGGAAGTTTGGAAACAGAAAAAGTTAAAATAGAAACTCTGATTCGTCAGAAGAAAACTTTTATATTTCGAAATCGAAAAGCAGAGATTGGTGGAGACTTATGTGTAGCAGATTCTATCAAGTTACGAAATAAAAACTATTGTGTATTTTTAAATGCCGATGCTATGGGTAAGTCTATTCAGGGTGCTGGTGGAGTTTTGGTTTTAGGAACTGTATTTAAGTCTATTCTAACAAGAACTCATGAATCTCCCCATGATTATGTTAAATCTCCAGAAAGATGGCTCAAAGATTGTTTTAAGGAGTTGCAAAACATTTTTGTTTCTTTTGATGGAACCATGATTATTTCTGCTATTATGGGACTGCTTGATGAAGAAACAGGAACGCTATATTATGTAAATGCAGAACATCCATGGGCAGTTCTCTATAGAGATGGAAAGGCTGAGTTTATTGAAACAGAACTTAGTTTGCATAAAATAGGTTTAACGGGACTAAATAAAAAACTTCGAATCAGTGTATTTCCATTACAGCCTGGTGATTCGATTATACTTGGTTCAGATGGAAGGGATGATATTTTGAAAAAAAGTGAAGAAGGTCCTATTATGAATGAAGATGAAACAGAATTTTTAAAAAGAGTAGAAGAGGCAGATGGGGATCTACTGAAAATAGAAGAGAGACTTAAAGAAATAGGAGAGCTTACAGATGATCTAACTCTTATGAAAATTACATTTAAATCATCTCAAAAAATTCAACCAAACAAATCAAATTTAGAAGTAAATAATAAATATAAGGTGGCAAAGAATCTAATTAAAAATGGAAACTTAGATGAAGCACTCAAGGTTTATGAACATATCTTAGAAAGAGACCTAGAAAACTTAGAGGTTCAAAAAATACTCATTCGTCTTTATTTAAAGAAAAAACAATACAAAACAGCTTCTATTCTATGTAGGGAATATTTAGACAAAAGACCAGCAGATAGTAAATATTTTTACTTTTTATCCTATAGTTTAAAGCACTTAGGAGAATATGAAGATGCAATTGAATATGGGGAAAGATACCGAGCTAGAGAACCAAACGATATAAAAAATTTATTAAACCTAGCAGAGTGTTATTTGCTTGTTTTGAATCATAAACGGGCAGAGTACATACTTCTCAAAGCAGAAGACCTGGAACCAGAAAACGAAAATTTACAAAAACTCAAAAACTTTTTAATAAAACAACAGACTAAAACTTATAGCTATGTTTCAACTTAAATAATAATGCCTTCAATTTCTTTTTCAAGTCTATCTAAACAAGCAATGATTTCAGTGGATAGTTTTTCTAACTCTACGAGTTTTTCTTTAGCTTCCTCAAATTTTTTATCTTTTATACTCCAAAAAATTTCTTTTGCAATAGAATGCAAACGAGCATGAGGTGCTTCCATTTCTTTGTAACTTTTGAGTTGAGTAATTTGAGGGTTATCAATAGAGTAATACCATTTTCCTAACCTGCATTGGGTATGATCTAAAATTTGTTCTTCTGTGAGATTATGAATATCAAACATAAAAGAAAAAAGCCACCATTTCCAAAGTCTGTGTTCTGTTTTTACGGTTCGAATCATGACTTTAATGGGAATTTGAGAAAGAGTCGCTAGATTTTTTTTGCGTAGTTCGTTTACATCTTCTGTATATTGCAACATATTTCTAGTATTTTCTATACTTAAGTCACGTAAATCTGTTTGAAGATAAAGCATATCAAACATTTTCTTAGTTGATTCAGAAATTGTTTCTAAACTAATTTGAAAATTTTCTTTAAAATTTGAAATTTTATCGTTGGTTAAACGAATCAATTTAGTTAAGTCTTCGAAAGAATCTACTGCTTCAAAACCCTGTTTCACTCTTTCTTTAATTAAATTCTTAATTCCATTTGTATCGGAGTTTATATTGCTTACTGTTTTAACTATGTTTTTTACTAATTGAGTAATGCTCTGTACAGACTCTGCTGTTTGAGTGGATAACTTGTTTATTTCAGAACTTACTACTGCAAAACCAGCTCCTTCTTTTCCCGCTCTAGCTGCTTCAATAGATGCATTGAGTGAGAGAAGATTTGTTCTTTCTGCAATATCTTGAATGATAGAAATTACATTCCGAATTTTTTCAATTTCTTGATTCAGTTGCGTCCAATTTGCCATAAGCTCTCCATATTTATAAGAAATTTCTTCAATACTATAGAGAGCATCGGAAACCAACTTTTTAGAACTTTCCACTTCTTGAATACTTGAGTTTATTTCTTGGGAAATTGTTTCAAGTTGAGTATTCAGTTTTTTTGTTTCTGTACTACTTTTTTCTAATTCTACTTTTGTAAATTCTGTTTTGGTGGTAACTTCTTTTATTTTTTCTACAATCTGGAAGGCATGTTGAAGGTTTTTTGAATCTGCTGTTTTATCTACAGCATCGCATAAATTCGAGTTCATTTGATAAACATACGATTCAGAGTAAATTTTTAGAATAATTTGTGTATCAAAACCTAAAAGTTTTTGAATGCTTTCTAAAGAAAATAAAAATCTACTTCGTTTTAAGTTTTCGTGTAAAAAGATACTTAAAAAGTTTAGAATTCTCATTTGAGAAGCAATGTACCACTCGGGAGATAGACCAATTATAAAATGCACTCTTCCAATTTTTTCGCGATTTTTAATATAAGTTTCGTTTATGTTTGCTTCAAAAGTGGTTCTAAGATATTCTCTGAAAGTTTCTTTGAGTTTGGGAATATTACTATGTTTTGTAACAATATCCATAAGATTTGGAGTAGCTGATATAAAATCATAATGAATATCGGTGATTTCTTCAATCTTTTGGCTTAACAAGGGTTGAATAGATTGGATTTCTAATAGGTGATTTTGATAAAGACCAAGATAAGACGCAAAAGTTAGGTAAGGTTCACTAATTTTTATGTCGGAAGTACCAGGTTTCCATAACTCATCTTTGGATTTATTAAAAAAATTAAACATATTCCCGAAATTAGATTTTTTAGATTGAAAAACAAGTAAAAAATTCTTTACGTTAGAACAAACACTAAAAACATGTAGAACAAAATGTCCCGGTAGTTCAACGGATAGAACATCAGTCTTCGGAACTGAGTGTGGGGGTTCGATTCCCTCCCGGGGCTCTCTTGAAGAAATGGCTGAATTTTTCGGAATAGTACCAATTGGTGATCCAGAGTTTAATTATCTAAGAGATATTATCTATCAAAAAACAGGAATTTCTCTTGCTCCTCATAAAAAAATCATGATGCAATCTCGCCTAAACATTCGTTTGCGAATGAATCAAATTCCTACTTTTGAAGAGTATGTAAAAAAACTTAAAACTGACAAAAATTTTTTTAATACAGAAATTTTAGAAATTATTAATCGAATTACAACTAATAAGACTGATTTTTTTCGAGAAAATCATCATTTTGAATATTTAAAAAATACTTTTTTACCAGCCTTAGAAGAAAAAAAGAAAAAGCAATATAATAAAACTCTTCGTATTTGGTCTTCTGCCTGTTCTACAGGGGAAGAACCATATAGTATTGCTATTACGTTGAGCGAGTACTTTTCCACAAGACCGGGTTGGAACATTCGTGTTTATGCATCCGATATTGATACAAATGTTTTGGCTATTGCAGAAAAGGGAATATATAACCAAGAAAAGGTTAGCACAGTACCTTACGATTTACTCAAAAAATATTTTACTCAACAAGAAAATTCAAAAAAAGAAGTTGAATACCAAGTCAAATTAAATTTGAAGAATATGATCAAGTTTATGAAAATCAACTTGTTAGATTCTGTTTATCCCTTTTCTGAAAAAATGGATGCAATATTTTGTAGAAATGTAATTATTTATTTTGATAAGCCTACTCAAAAGAAAATGTTTGCTGTAATGGAAAGATACTTAGAAGAGGAAGGATTACTTATAATTGGTCATTCTGAAACTTTATTTGGAATTTCAGACTCTTTTAAATTTTTAGGTCATACTATTTATCAAAAAAAATAAGAAAATGCTTCAGGTTTATCTTTTGTACGGCGGAAATTCTACGGAACATTTTATTTCCTTAAAAACTGGTTCTTTTATTTTTCAAACCTTAAATAAACAAAAATATAAAGTTAAGCCTATTTTAATCACTGAAAAAGGTTTGTGGCTTATTCCTAAAAATTATTCTCATTCAATACCAAGTCTTAGTGTAAACGACAATTCTGCTGTTTACGAAAAAAAATTTCGTCAGCAAGAAATAGAAGAATTTTATTTACCTAATCGTTTAGATTGCGAAGTAGTTTTTTTGGGACTTCATGGCGGAAATGGAGAAAATGGTACAATCCAAGCGTATTTGGAGCTTTTAGGTGTTCCTTATACTGGTTCTAAGGTGTTAGCCTCTGCTTTGGCAATGGATAAAGAAAAGTCAAATTTAGTTTATAAAGCAAGTGGACTAAATGTGGAAAATTTTGTGGTTTTCTCTAAACAAGAATTACATTTATTAACTGAAACTCAAATCCAAGAAAAACTTTTTCAATTTGGAATTCACTTTCCTTGTTTTGTTAAGCCCAATCATGGAGGAAGTAGCGTTGGGGCTGGGATAGCAAGAAATTTACAGGAATTACAAATTCGACTCCAAAATGTTTTTGAATTAGAAAACAAAGCCTTTGTTCAAAATTTACTGAAAGGAATAGAAGTTTCTTGTGGAGTGATTGAATTTAAAGAAGGTGAGAGTTTTCAACCAAGACCACTTTATCCAACGCAAATCTTGCCCAAGTCAGAATTTTTTGACTTTGAAGCAAAATACAAAACAGGGGGAAGTGAAGAAATTACTCCCGCCCCTATTTCTTTGGAGTTAACTCAAAGAGTACGTGAAATGTCTCTTTTAGCGCATAACGTCCTTGGTTGTAGTGGTTATTCTAGAACTGATTTTATTATACAAAACAATATTCCTTACGTTTTAGAAACGAACACTTTACCCGGTATGACAGAAACAAGTTTGATTCCCCAACAAGCACATTATGAAAAAATAGAAATGGAGTATCTTTTAGATTTATTAATTGAAAATGCTTTAAGTTATAAGTAGTTGCTTTAAAAAAGATTGTAACTTATTATAATTCTTAAAATCTATGAATTTGTAATGTCACAAAAAATTTCAATTTTGTCAACAAACCTATCTAAATTTGGTAAGACTTCTCTTTCTGTTTTGGAACTTTCTAAACAAACTGCGAAAGAATGTTTACTCAATTTTGATAAAAACAAAATTGACTTACTAGTCTTTTCTACTTTTGCTGCAGAACGCTATACCCAAGAATTTCATTTAGCTGCCAAACTTGCCGATAGCTTAGGGCTATCCAAAAGTTGTTTTTGTATAAGAACAGAAACAGCTTCCTCTAGTGGAGCTTCGGCATTTCATACTGCTGTTCGACTTTTACAAAGTGGAGCTTATTCTAATGCCTTAGTTGTAGCCACAGAAGTGATGAGTTTACTCCCTAGAGAAGAAAATAATTTACTTCTTGGAAAAGTTCTATCTGACTTTCAACAGAGTTTTCAAATGTCTATGGCACAAGGGGCGGCTCTTATCACGCAACGTTATTTGTATGAATTTGGTTACTCTAAGCAAGATTTGTTTTTTATTGCTGAAAAATTGCATGCCAATGGGAGTTTAAATCCCAAAGCTCATTTTCAAAAAAAGATTACATACCAAGACTACGAAAAAGCTCCTATCTTTGCTTATCCACTAGGGCTTTATGATATTTCTCCCATTTCCGATGGAAGTGCGGCTGTTTTGTTATCTTTGGAGTTTGTATCTCCATTTAAAGTGATTGGACTTGGTTCTGGGTTTTCTAGTTTTCAAATTACAAATGCACCTTTAAGTTTTGATTCCTCTATACAAGCGTTTCGTAAGGCGTATAAAGAATCCGCAATTTCTCCAAAGCATATCCAAGTTGCAGAACTTCATGATGCTTTTACTCCTTTCGAATTGATTGGTTCTGAAGATGCTGGCTTTTTTGAAAAAGGAACTGCACTCCAAAAGGTAAAAGAAGGAATTACTTCTCTCAATGGAGATTTGCCAATCAATCCATCTGGAGGACTCAAATCTAGAGGCCACCCTATTGCTGCTTCTGGATTAGCTCAAATTGTTGAGCTTGTAAATTTCATGAAAGAAAAAAACTTGCATTATGGATTGACTCACTCTATAGGTGGCTTAGCCACCAATAATTTTGTGACAATTCTTGAAAATCAATTATGAAAGTACTCATAAAAGAGAACAGCTTAACTTTTAGAATTATTTTTTCTAATTACTTCAATAAATTAAATTTTGAAGTTGTATTTTTAGAAGAAAACCAAAGGATTTTAGAATTCTTTGAAAACTCTTTTGATCTATACTTATTTAGTAGTATAGATGAAACAGAAACATTAGCTCTTGTTACTACAATTCGAGAGTTTGAAAACAAAAACTCTATTTCTAATAAACCTATACTTTTTTGTGCAAACGATTTAGATTTACAAAAAAAACTAGAATATTTAAATTTAGGAATCAATTTTTTTTTAAAAAAGCCTTTTACATTTGAATCTTTGCAGAATATTTTAAAAGTCCTTTTTCCAAATTTAAAGCGTTGGGAAGACTTACAAGTTTTGATTGCCGAAGATTCTGAACCCACTCGAAAAGTTTTAAAAATTTATTTATCTAAGCACAAACTCAAGATCACTTTGGCTTCCGATGGAAAAGAGGCAATGCAAATACTAGCCGATAGACCAAATGAATTTCATTTGATTATTACCGATTTAAACATGCCTAATATGAATGGATTAGAACTAGCTAAAGTGATACGTTATGTGCTAGGACTTTTTGAAATTCCTATTATTTTTCTTTCAGCAGAAGATGAAGCAGAGAATACGAAAGAGTTTTTAAGTTTCTCAAATGGATGGATTCGAAAACCATTTTCTCCTGACATTGTAAATCAAATTCTTCCTTATTTAGAAATTGCTGAAAAATATAAAAAAACTCAAGAACTCAATAATAAGAATCAATTTTATAATCAATTTATTCAAACCTTGTATCATAAATTTGAAAACAGTTGTGCCTTAGATTTAAAGTTTAGTTTCAATTTAATTCATAAGATATTAGAAAATAAAAACTATGATGTAAATAGCTTAAGTTTATTAGAAAAGTTAATTTCAGAGAGTATAAAAGACTTTCAAATACTGCATGAATTTTTGTTAGAAAATTCAAATTTTTGTGAATTTCAAAATACAATAAGATTCAAACAGTTTTATGACAAAATCACTAATAATTTAAAAACTATTCTTGAATACAAAAAACTGAAACTCACTTTTAAAACAGAAGTTGATATTGCTATTCTAAAAATCAATTCGATTTTCTTTGAGTTTATTTTTTTAGAAATATTGACTGTTTTTATTATTTTATTGAAAGAGAATCAAAAATTGGTAATTCATACTCGTTTTGAAGAAAAATTTCTTTGTATAAAATTTCTATTAAATCAAGAAATTGTGATACACTTTCCCAATTGGATTTTTGAAAAAACAAATTTATCTTTTTCTAAAATAGAAGAACAAGGAAGTGAAGTTTACCTTTTAAAGTTTGATTTGAATGAGTAAAAAAATAATTTTTTATTTGTAAGAAATATCAATAGAAAGGTCTTCATCTCTTAAAGCGTTAGGTGCTATAAAATCAGACTTTTTAAAAATAGGATGCATGGTAACTCCTTCAGAAAGTAGCTTTTCAAATCCACCCTCTTCTCTATCTAGAATACAAATTCCATGCTCTACTTGAATTCCAACTTTTCTTAAAGCATACACAGCTTTTAAAGTTGAACCACCTGTTGTAATAACATCATCTATAACTAAACAAGTCTTAACGTTTTGAATTGGTCCTTCTATTTCTTTTTTTGTTCCATGTTGTTTGCTTTCCTTTCTTACAATTAAAGGATACACTATTTTTCCCGTTCTATAATACTCTAAACTAAGAGCATAAGAGATTGGGTCTGCTCCCATTGTAAGTCCACCAACGGCTTCAAAGTTTAAATTTAAACTAGGTATATGAATATTGATAAGGTATTCAGATAAAAGTGATAATCTTTCTGGATATAAAAGAATCTCTTTACAATTAAAATAATGATGAGACTTTCTTCCAGACGCTAAAGTAAATTTTTCTATGGAATATTTATAAGCATAATTTTTTATAAGTAAGAAAAGCCTATCTTTTTGATCTTTCATATTTTTTTCCTAAATCGAATATAAAAATCTTTATAACCTTGTTTTCTCCAAAAAGAAATAGCATCAGTATTTTCAATAAGAGCTCGCAGTTCAATGATTGAAATTTTTTTCTTTTTCGTCCATTTCTCCACTTCTTCTAAAACTGCTTTCATATAACCTTTGGAACGTTTTCCTCTTTTCGTAATAGCTAAATCAATATACAAAATTTTTTCTTCTTCTAAATATGGCTTTTCTTCAATTCTAGCTAAAACTAAAGCTACTAATTCTTTTTCTAAAATCCATCCAACAACTAAACTCTTTCCTGAACCAGATAGTTTCAAATAAATATCTACCATTTTACGAGCGGCACTTTGTTTAACTTTAAAAACTCCATCTAGTTTGTAAGAGTTGATTTGTTGAAAAAATTGATTGACAAGTTCAATCATTGGATTTCGCCAAGACTCATCTAAATAAACAACTTGTCCCGTTGTACTAGTGAGTTTCATTCCAAAATATCCATAATAAGTCCACGAATTCTCTCAACTTGCTTGAGTAAACTAAAGGCTGAGTTAGCGGGATTGAGCATAGTCATGGCTAGGATTTGGATGTTTTCATCGATAATTTTTACAGTCATGAGAATTTTTTTATCGGAGCGTCCTTTTTGTCGTGCTTGGGAAAGTTTCATGTTGTTTTTTAAAATAGAATTCGTAATATCTTTTATAAGATTTTTATAAAGATTTAAATTTTCTTGGTTTGGCTCTCTTAGGAAACGTTTTTCAATATCGGGAAGTTTCTGCCAAAGCAAGTTAATCTCTCTTGTTTCCTCTTTTGTGGAGGGCACAATTGATTCCAAGATTTCTAAAAAATTAGATTGCTTGGTTGAAGAAGACGTTTCAGCTTTTTGAACGTTAGATTTTTTGTCTTGTTTAGGATTTATAGAATCGGTAGATGAGTTTATTTTCATAACGATTATGTATGTGGGTTGATTGTACACTTTCCTTGAAAGAAAACCCCATTTTCAACTACTAATGTGGGAGTTACTAGGTCGCCATATAGTTTACAAGTGGAAAGCAAAATTACTCTTTCAGATGCGTAAATGTTTCCATTGATAGTGCCTCCTGCCACTACAATTCTTGCGCGAATGTCAGTATCTACAACTCCTGTTTTTCCAATGAGCACTTTACCTTTTGTATCAATGAGTCCTTTAAATTTTCCATCAATTCGAATGAGACCATCTACCTTGAATTCTCCAATAAATTCAGAGCCTTCTCCAATAATGCTGTTGACTACAAAATCTTCATACATTGCATTTGGCTGTGTCATATTATTCTCTTACTTGATTTAGAAATGAGTAAGGATCCAATGGTTGAGATCCCACATGAACTTCATAATGAACCATATAGGTAGGATAAAGTCTCCCACGACCTGCAAAACCAATTACTTCTCCTTTTTCTAACTCTTGCCCTTGTTGAATTTTGACCCTATCTAAATTGGAGTAAATGGTTTTCCAACCATATTTATGAGAAATTTTTACAAAATATTGTGTATAAGGAGTGTATCCTATTTCATAAACAGTTCCAGAAGCTGTGGCTACGACTTCGGCACTTGGAGTAGTTGCAATGTCCACTCCGTAATTCATATATTCCATTCCAGTTACACTTAAAAAGAATTTACCAAATGGCAATAAAATATAGCCTTTTACAGGCCATATAGAAGGGGTTTGCTGTATGAGATGTTTTCGTTGTTTAACAATTTTTATGATTTCATCAATAACTTTGTTTGCTTCTAAAAGGTTGTGCAAAATAGACATAAGTTTATAAGTTTCAGGGAAGATTTCATCTTGGTTTGGTTCTAATTTTGGATAAAACTCTTTTTCAACTGAAAAAAAAGTTTGGGAGGAGTTAGAAAGTTTAGAGTGAAGACTACTTACTTTTTCGTAGTAATTTTGATTTAATTCATAAAGGTGTTCTAACTCTTTACGCATTTTTTGAGATTGTACTAAAAAGTCTTCGTTGGAAAATTCGAATTCATAAATTTGGTGATCTCTACTACTAGACTGTAAAACTATAAGAGCACTTAAGATGGTAATACAAATAAAACCGCCAACGATCATTGTGATATTTCGATACGAAATGCTCCAACTTAGACTTTTATGTTCAGATTGAGGAATGATCATAATTGTCAGGTGAGCTTTCCCCTTTTGCTTAAGGAGCTTACGATGATTTTTAATCCAAGTAAAAATAATTTGGATTTGTTTTTTTATATGCAAGAAAGAATCACGTACAAGTAGTTTGAACCTCAATGCAAACCTCGAAGTCAATTTATTAGTTTCTATAAGATTGTAAAGCTTATTTCTAAAGCTCATTTTGAACTTTGAGAAAATTTAACCAACTGGCTTCCTCATTTCCTAATTTCCAGCGAAAATAATTTCTAAAAAGTTTTTCAATACTTCCTTCTTTGTAATTCCTTTTACATAAAATAAATAAATTATTTTTAGCTCTACTTAAGCCAACATATAAGATTCTTCTTTCTTCTTCTAGTTCTAATTCTATTTCACTTGTCCATCCCTCTGTTAAGTCAAGAAAAACTGTACTAAACTCTAAACCTTTAGAAGCATGAATAGTCATCAAATGATTTTCAGAAAATCCTAATTGAATGAGTCGCATAATTCTGTAATTAGTTCGGCATAAAATTTTTGTTTCTTCTTGAGGATTTAATTGAATAAAATTTAAAACATTCTTCCATCCATTATTTTCGATAAATATTTTTTTTACAATTCCTTTTCCAGTTCTTGATGCTTTTACTTTTTTGGGAATATTATTTTTGTTGTGGGCAATTGGAACACTAGAGGCATTTACAATTTCTTTTAAAGATCTATAGTTAGTGGTGAGATAATGAATACTTGCATGAGGAAAATATCTTGAAAAATGAAGGAAGGGTTCAACAGTCGCTCCTCTAAATCCGTAAATTGCTTGCCAATCATCTCCTACTACTGTCAAAAATTTAGGTGCCATAAGTTGAACCCATTTTAGTTGAGTTGGATCTGTATCTTGGTATTCATCAATGATAATGCGTGTCAATTCTCTTCTAGCTTGAATTGCCCAGAATTCTTCTTTTTCTAAACCATTTAAATACAATTGAATAATATCTTCGAAATCTAAGTACCTATTTTGTTTTTTATATTCATTGTATTGTTTTGTTAAGGAATCAAACAAGTCTGGAAATAAATTTTGTATTTTCTTTGAATGATTGTTAAGAAAGAATTCATAAGGAATACCCCCAATTGTAAATTTATATTCCTTTAAAATAGATTTCCAAATTTTATCTCTTTCCCATTCATCTATTACCTTAGCTGGAGTTTTTTGAAAATTAGGATGATATCTTTGAATGACGCTCAACGCATAAGCATGAAATGTATAAATTTTTACTTTATGTTTGGGATATTTTTTTTGAAGTCTTGTTTCAAATTCTTCTTTAGCTTTTCTTGTAAAAGTGAGCACTAAAATTTCTTCTGGATTTTCTGTTTTTTTTTCTAAAATTTTTTCTAATAGTCCAATCATAGTGGTTGTTTTTCCTGATCCTGCGCTTGCAATTACTTGTTGAAAGAAAGAAGAGTCTTTAAAGATTTTATTTTGTTCTTCACTAAATTTCATATTTTAGAAGAAATTTTTATTTTTAAAAAAAGTTATATTAGTTCATAAATTATCTTTTTTTTGATGCTTTGCGTAATCTATAAAAGATTTTTTTTGAAATTTAGTTTTTTTGAATTCTTTTTAAACTCCTCTTTAGTAAACAGGAGGATAAAAATGATTCCATTAGGAAAAAATACAGCGTTTGTGTTTGTAGAAGGAAATCTCACTGCCGATCCTGAAAGTAAAAAAATAGGAAATGGCAAAACGGTTACTACTTTTTCTGTAGCAGTCAATCATTCTTGGGATGAAAACGATTCTGAAGTTTCCTTCCTTGACATAGAAACTTGGGATAAATCAGCCGAGTACTGTGCCGAATATTTAAAAAAAGGACGTTCCGTGACAGTGATTGGTCAAATAAAACAAGATAGGTGGAAGACAGCAGAAGGGGCAAATCGAAATCGCGTCAAAATCATTGCCTGGGGAGTCCGTTTTAATCGTATGGAAAGAGCAGTACAGAGAGAAAAAAAAGCAGCCTAATTTCCCCTTTTGTATTTTCTTTTTCTAAAAAAGTTCTTGTCTCATTTGTATCTGGAAAAAGGCTAGAAGACATGAACTTTTTTATTTTTTTTTGCGTTCTTGTTTTGCCTTTTTTTCATCTTATTTCAGAATCTATTCGTTTTGAACAAATTACACTTCACTGGAAAGATGGATTTCCAAACAGAGCTTTTAAAGAAGGATTGTACTATCCAAATGCTCAACCTCATTTTGGAGTAGATTTTTCTAGAGGTTATATGGATTCCTTAGGAGAACCTAATGAATCTTTCCTTTACTTGACAACTTCAGATAGCTTAGAGCAAGTGCAAAAATATTATGAAGATTTCTTTAGAGTGAATGAATATCGCATTTTACAAAGAAGTGATAAATCAAGAAAACTCATGTTGTTAGCAGAAAGCCCAATTCGCAGACTGATTACTGTAATTTTAAAAGAAGAAAGTAAAATAACTAATATCAAACTTTATTTTAAAAAACAGGTGTATTATTGAATTCAGAACAGAAAACAAGATTATATATTATCTCTTTTCTTGCTTTAATTCTTACAGCAAGTGGAGTGTTTGTTTTTTTTGTTTATAAACCTTTTTTTTGGACTACTTTTATTTCACTTATTATTTATTTAGGTTCCCGAGACTATTATTTTCAATTAAAAAATTTCTTAAAGCCAAAGCTTGAGTTTTTAACTCCATGGATTATGGTAGCGATTTTAATTGTAACGGTAGCCCTACCACTTGTTCTTATAAGTACGAAACTTATAAGAGAGTTTTTGAGTTTACTTTTTATTTTAAAAGTAAACATAAAAGATGATAAGCTTATTCCTTTTTTATTATCCTTACCTTGGTTTACTGATTATTTTACTGATACTGAATTTTTTTGGGTCCAGTTTCCAGCTATGTATAAAGACATTGTAAGCTCTTACGGGGATATATTAAACTTTGATAATCTTTTTGGAATTCTCAGTAATGCTACTACTTTTATTTTAGGAGGGTTGAAAATTCCTTTAGAAATTTCAGTTAATATTTTATTTTCATTTGTGCTCTTATTTTTCTTTTATAAAGATGGTCATAAAATAGAAGCCTTCTTAGTGGAACAACTTCCTCTTTCTGAAGAAATTAAGGTCAAAATTGGCTATAGAGTTTTAGATGCGGTGAAGGCTGTTTTGAAGGGAAATTTATTCATTTCTCTTATGCAAGGTTTTATTTTGGGAATTATCCTTTGGATAATGGGAATTCCAAATCCTGTTTTATATGGAAGTATTGGAGCCTTTTTTTCTTTAATTCCAATTGTAGGCACTGCTGTTGTTTGGCTTCCTGCAGGATTGTATTTGGGTTTGATTGAAAAAAAATGGATCAGTGGGATTTTAGTCATGAGTTTTGCTTTTGGTTCTTATTTAATTTTAGAAAATTTTATTAAACCATATTTCCTAGATAAAAAACTAAATTTACACCCCTTTTTGTTATTTCTAGCCTTGCTTGGTGGAATTAAAGAATTTGGAATCATTGGTCTTGTAATTGGTCCTGTAGCAGTAACTATTATTGTAATTCTTTGGGATTTTTGGAAAGATTTTCGAGAGTATCAAAAACATTCGTATGACACAAAATAAAGTTTTTTCAGTCTCTGAAATTACTCAAAAAATAAAAGATTATTTACAAGGAAATCCTGAACTTAGGAACATATGGATTCAGGGGGAAATTTCTAATTATTCTCTCTCTGGAACAGGACACATTTATTTTTCTTTAAAGGATTCAAATAGTTTAATTCGATGTACTTTTTTTGCATTTGTAAATAAGCTTTATAAAAACTTAAATTTAAAAGATGGAGTTATGGTTCAAGTTTTTGGAAGTATAAAACTTTATGAACCAAATGGAACTTATTCACTCAACGTAGTTCAAATTCAGGAAGTAGGAAAAGGTGCTTTATATGAAAAAAGGGAAAAACTTCGTCGTAAGCTCCACGAAGAAGGAATTTTTGATGAATCTCATAAACGTCCACTTCCTTTAGTTCCTAAAAGGATTGGAATTGCTACGGCTTTGCAGGGAGCGGCTATTCAAGATATTATAAAAATCATTCGATCTAGAAATGAGTATGTAAATATTCTTATAGCTCCTTGTTTAGTACAAGGTGAGAGTGCTCCAGATTCTATTATTGCTGCAATCCAAGAATTAAATCATCCAAAATGGGAAGTAGATGTAATTATAGCAGGTCGAGGTGGTGGAAGTTTTGAAGAACTTATGGCATTTGACCATGAGGATGTTGTGCGCGCATTTTATAATTCAAGAGTTCCAATTGTCTCTGCTGTTGGACATGAGGTAGATAGTGTACTTTCAGATCTAGCTGCCGATGCTTATGCCCCAACTCCAACAGCTGCTGCGGAAATGGTAACACCTTCTACTGAAGAATTATTTTCTTTTTTAGAAGAATTTGAAAATAGATTAAATCAATCTATTTTATTTAAATTAGAAAACTCTAATGAAAAATTTAAAGCTATATCAAATAAATATATTTTTATAGAGCCTCAACAAATTTTATTTGATAGATATCAAAAATTAGATACAGTTATTAAAAATATTGAACTAATTGGAAAAAATTTTTTATCTACTAAACGCAATTCTCTTATGAAATATGAAACCCTTCCTATTTTAATGAAGTCAAAATATGATCATTTTAAAAATTATTATAAACTGATTTCAGAAAGAGTTGAAAATTTTTCTCCTTTGGAAACTTTAAAAAGAGGA
>CALDSP010000040.1 GCA_937924465.1 uncultured Leptospiraceae bacterium | reverse complement strand
ATATGCCCCAAGCACAGAAATAATAAACCCAACCCTACCATGTAAAAACCCTAATCTTATAAAATACATGTATAAAAATTTATAAATCGATTTCCCAAAAGCAAAAAATACTCCCGATTTCTTCCCTTGATTGTACTTTTCTAAAGCAAATAAAGTGGAATATTTATCTATAAATTTTAAATGATCGGAAATATTTTTATAAGAATAATGCAAAATAGGAAATTTTAATTTTTTGACTTTTCCTATTACCTTAACCTGTTCATGAACTAAAAACCCAGTAAAGCATCCCATAGATTTTCGGAATAATTTCATTTGATAGTCAGGATACCATCCCCCATAATAAATCCATTCTCCCAAATAATAAGTGAGCCTAGGAATCCAAAACCCTGCTTGAGTTTGCCAATCTATTCGACTTAAAGAACAAATCTCATTTTTTAATTCTCCTGAAACTTCTTCGTCTGCATCTAAAAATAAGATCCAATCGTTACGCGCAAGAGTCATACAATAATTTTTTTGATCAATATAGTTAATAAATTCTTTTTGATAAATTTGAACATTTGGAAAGTCTCGTGCAATTTGAAGGGTCTGATCAGTAGAACCAGAATCTAACAGAATGATTTCACTAATAAAGGAAAGACTGCGTAAACATCGAGCGATATTATCTTCTTCGTTTAACGTGATAATGCAAGCAGAAAGAAAAGAAATCAACTCCGTTTGCTCTTGAATGCTTCTGAAAGTGGAATTTCTAGGCGTGCTGAAGTTAAATTGCCCATAATAGAAATACGAAAATAATTTGGATCAAGCCCCTCCCCCTTTAACATAATAATAATGAGAGCCAACCCTAAACCAGCTCCTTCTGTATTGTCTGCATTGTCCATGTAAAATTCAGCTAAATCATCGTACTGCATTGCCTTAGCTAACTTCTCACGTAACGATTTTTCTTCTTGTTTAGTAATAGGAGTATTATTGATAACAGTAATTGTAATTCCATTTCGGTCATATTCAAAACGAATTAAACAGTAATATCCTCTAGACTTAGATTTGGGACCGTATTCTAAACCCATGTTTTCACTAAAACTAGCCTTATACTCTACAATCCCTTTTGCGTAATCTTTTGGATTAAATATATCATAACCTTTTTCTTCAAAAAAAACTCTCTTGTGGTTGGCTTTACAAGCATTGATAGTAAGTTCCTTAGTAATAGTGTAAATGAGAGGAAGGATCTGCGGACGAGTAGAATCTTGAAATAGTTCTTCTAAAATGCTATGAATAGACTTTTCTAATTCTTGAGAAACACGATAAGTCTTTAACTCAAAAAAATTTTTATCTTGTGTGATCTCTAAATTGTCATCAATTTCTTTAATAATTCGCGCCATTTTCTTTAGTTAGCAAAGTATTTAGATTCTTTTTCAAATTGCAAGATTTTTTTTACGAAATTGTAGAGTTAAAAAGATTTTTTACTACCAAATTTTTACATAACAAGAACTTCAAGGTTATTTTAAAAAGTTATTCTAGAATTTATAATATTCATTGACAATTTTTCATAAGGAAAACATTATACTTAGCAATTTATACATGAATTGGAATATTGTTCAAAATATTCTCCGATGGGTTCTTCTAAATCTTTTGTTTGCAGAACTTTATTTAGCAGGAGCAGAGCTAGCCTTATTTATTTCTTCTTTTAATCCATCTGCTCCAAGTGCCATTTGGCCATCGGAGGGAATTGCCCTAGCTATATTTATTCTATACGGAAAAAATGCTTTTTTCGGATTGTTCTTAGGTTCTACTATTTCAAATTTTCTGTATAACACAAATCCTTTTACAGCTATTATTGCTGGAATTGGAAACACTTCTGGCACCTTTATTAACTATTACATTACAAAAAATTTTATTAAAAATTTTTATCCACTACATTCTGCAAAAAGCTTGGGTTATTTTTTTACTATAGCCACTTATCCGGGGGCATTTTTGGCTTCCATCGTTGGGGTGGGAGTTTTGTGGGTTTTAAATACACTTCCCAGTGAAAAATTTTTTAGTATTTTCAACAGTTGGTTTGTAAGTAAAGAACTTGGATATGTCCTCATTACTCCTTTTATTTTATCAATTTACAAAACAAGAGAACAATATAGTTGGAGTAAAAAAAATACTCTGATTGCAATTGTTACAATTGGATTTACAACCCTCTTCACAAGTTTTACGTTTACAACAACCGATCCCATTTTAATTTTACCTATTCCTTTTCTCATCTATGCTTCTTTTCGATTTAGAGATATTGGTGCAACTGTTTCTATTTTGCTTGTTTCTATTGTTGCAGCCTACCATACAATCCGAGGAGAAGGACCTTTTTCTAACTTTGAACACTCTTTGGCCTCTATTACTCCCTTTATTTATTTAGATGCATACATTATAGCCTTAACAACAGTTTCTTACACTTTAGTTGCCGTTTTAAAGGAAAGAGAAAGAGCCCAAAAAAGAGCTATTGATAACATGAAAGAAATTGAGCGAATGCAAGAAAACGCACGTAAAGAATTAGAACTCAAAGTTATAGAAAGAACCAAAATCATCCAGCAACAAAAAAACGAACTAGAAATACAAATTTCTATGGCTCAAAAGATTCAGCTTTCTCTTTTACCTCAAACGATTCCTATAATTCCTAGTTTAGAAATTTCTTTTCAATATCTTCCTATGATGAAACTAGGAGGAGATTTTTTAGATATAAAAACATTTGGGAATCCGCCGAAAGGAATTACTTTTTTTATTTGTGATGTCTCTGGACATGGAGTACCAGCTGCTTTTTTAGCTTCCATGGTTAAAATGTCTTTACATCACTGGTATGAAAATCCTAAAGACTTACGAAAAGCAGCTAATGAAATTTATAGATCACTAGTAGACAATATTGGTTCCAACTTTATCACAGCTTCTTTTTTGCATTTGGATTTGCAAACAAAAGAATTAAAATTTGCAAGAGCGGGTCATGTTCCCCTAATAATTTTTCGCAAAGAAGGAAAGGTTGAAGAATATTCTCCTAAAGGAAAAGTAATTATGGAAATGAGTCCTCCCGACTGTGAAGAAATTTCCATACCTTTAAGTCCTTCCGACTTAGTTCTCTTATATACAGATGGAATCACAGAAGCAGTTGGAAAAACAAATGTAGAAATGTATTCCACAGAACGTTTAATAGATTTAATCAAAAATAATTTTACAAAGGAATTAAACACAATCACAAAAGAAATTATTGATTCTGTAATTGCCTATTTGGGAGGAATAGAAAACTTAGAAGATGATTTAAGTTTACTTTGTTTTCGTGTAAAAGATCAAAGCATTCAATTATAAATCTTTGATCATATCAAAAAGTTCCATAGTAATTGCTTTAAAATTTATAATTGCTCTGTAATGATCCATTTTAGCATCAATCTCACGAAAAGCTGCTTCTGCTGTTGTTTGTTCTCGAATGTTTACCAAAATTAAAGTTCCTTCTCCAATTAAAAATCTATCCACTTCGGCTTTTTCTAACTGTTTGGCTAAGTTTAATTCTTTTTTGGCAAGTTCAGTTCTCTGACGAGTTGTAGTAAGAATAGAAAAAGTGTTTCGAATATCCGCCGAGATTCGATTGCGTAAAAATTCTTCTTGAGCATCCAACTTTTTATTTTTAGCAACAGCGGAATCTATTCTTCCTCTTGGAGTTCTTGTTGCTAAAGGAATGTTTAAAAGCAAACTTGCCTCAAGTTCCGTTTGCGAACGAGTTACACTCCCCGGACCTAAATCTTGAGAAGCTACAATTACAAAATCAATTCCGGGTTTCATTGCGTTACGTGCTAATTCTTCATCAAGTCGGTTTTGATCTTTTTGAGCTTTAAATCTTTGAATTTCTGGACGTTTATTTAAAGCTTTTTGAATTTCATTTTCTAAATCTATTTTTATAATATCTTGAAGTTGAGTGAATGGACTATCGGGAACTTGTTCGGGAGTGAGGCTTACTTGCTTTTCTGGACTTTCTTGTAAATAAATTGCAAGTTCATTAGTCGCTACTTCTAAACTCTGTTCGGCTGCAATTAGTTGGGACTCTCTTTGTAGTAAAATTCTTTCGTTATCTTTAAGTTCAATGAGTGCCATGTCTCCTGCTTTCACTCGCTTTTCAATTTGCTTTTGTCTTTCTTTTGCAATATTATATACTGCCTTGGCTACTTTAAACCGCTCCACTGCAGCAACCCATTCCCAATAACGCATAGCCGCATTTCTGAAAATTTCAATTTTTTGTTGTTGGATAGATAAATCTACTAAACGAAGTCCTATTTCTGCTTGTTTAATTCCTGCTCGGTTTCTATCAATCGCTCTATCTCTCCAAAGCGGTACCCTTGCCCCTGCTCGAATTTCTCCATATTGGTTTGTGGCTCTCTCTCCATAATAAGGTGGAAAAGAACCTCTACCTAGTCTATAACCTGCAAAAAAAGAAGTTCCACCTACTGTAGTGGGCTGTTCAACTAAACTATCAAACCTTGAATTATTGTAGTAACCTGTAGAATGAGTACCCCCTCCACGTAACGTAGGGTCAAAAGCACCTTTTGCAATTAAAATATCTGCTTCTGCAATTCGCATATCTTGAAATAAAGCAGCAATCAAAGGAAAATTTTTATTGACTTTATGTAATAAATCTTCTAATGTTAGTTTAGATGAAGAGTTCTTTTCTACAATTGCTTTAGAGTTTTTTTTCTCGTTCACACTTTCTCCTGTACTTGAAATGATCAAAAAAAAAGTTCCCAATAAAAACATCCATACCTTCATCCTTAAGGTTTTTTCTCCTTCGTTTTTGTGGCTTCTACTGGAATGGCTGGAGGGAAATCGTTAAAACGCCTCCAGATTTCATATCCTAAAGAAACACGATTTAGAAAGATCCATCCATTGGCACGAACTCCTTGTCGCAAATATTTTCCTGGAGGCCAATTTTGATTATTGTCTGGCTTTACTAAAACTCTAAACTTTCCTGTTCCACTGTCAGTGGCATCCACCAAAATAACATGTCCTCCAAAAGTTCCAAAAGATAAATCAGGCCATCCACTAAACTGGACCACGGGCCATCCTTGGAATTGAATTCTTACCTCACTTCCCTCAATAATTAAAGGAACATCATTTCCATCGACCCATAACTCAACTGCTCTTTCATTAGTCTCAGGGATTAAAATAGCCAAAGGTTCTCCCATTTTTACCATTTCTCCATCCTGCGAAACAATTAAACGCATGATAATTCCATCCCTAGGAGCCTTCACGGATTGAGAATGTTGACGAGAAATTCTAGCTGAAATTCTGGGGAGTTCTGCCTTAGCATTGGCTAATTCAGCAAGAGCCGCAGCAAGAGCGGCCTTTGCATCTTGGATAGAAGCTAGTCCATCTGTACTTACTTTAAATTGATCACTTTTCAAAGCGATTACTTCAGACTTAGCAGCACTTAAGGCTGCTTTAGCACGATTTAAATCTGTAATAGCTCTTGCTTCTTCCATTTCAGCCATTTCCAATGCTCTTTTGGAAGTAAGTCCCTCTTGAAAAAGTTTTCTTTGGCGTTCCAAGTTTAAAAGTGCTGTTTTGTGGACTGCTTCAGCCGCATCCACAGCTTCTTCGGCCGCTCTTACTCTATCGGTTGCCATTCTGGTTCTACTAGAAGCTGCCGATTCAGCATTGCCAACAGAAGCATTGATGGATTTAATCCTTGCTCGAATCGATTCAATTCTGGCTTCAATTGCAACAATCCGAGCTTCTAAAGCTGCTTTCTCTTCCATCAATCTTTCTAAAAACATGGGATCATTGTCAGAGATTTCTAGTATAGGATCTCCTTTTTGTACGTTACTTCCTTCTACAACATACCACTTTACAATTCTTCCATCTATAGGTGCTTCAATAAATTGTTGCCTATCCAAAGGAGCATAAGCCACTACCCTTCCCGTACCAGAAACAGTCTGTTGCCAAGGTACAAAAATCAAAGCAATAAAAATCAAAATAAAAGCAAACATCACTACTTTAGAAACATAGCGATAATAATTGGTAGATTGAACTAAATTTAAAAACTGGGCATTTATATTTATATTAGAAGAGACAGAGTTTGTTTCTATTTTCATAAATGAATTACCTTATCACACTTGGATAACAAATTTTGTTTTCTACTATAAATTAGAACTGTTGTTTTCAAAGATTGTTTTAAAAAGTCTTGAATAAAACTTTCACTAAAATCATCTTCTAAAAAATCTAAGGTTTCATCAATTAACATGAGTCTGGGTCTTACTGCAAGTCCCCTTGCAAGATTAAGTCTCATTTTATCTTCAAAACTTAAAGGATATCCTGTAGAATTTATAATATGATGAATTCCATTTGGTAATTTTAAAATTTTATCTAAAATTCCTACATTTTTTAAAACTTCATGAATTTCTACAGAGTCTATGCTAGGATTTCCAATAGAAATATTCTCTGCAATACTTCCACTAAAAACTTGACATCCTCGCACTAATATAACTTGCTTTCTCCAAATAATTTTTGAAATTTCACTAAATCCAAATCGATCATCTATTTGAATTGTTCCTAAAATAGGTTCATCTAAGCAATATAAAACATTTAGTAAAACTTCAGCATTTTTTCTATTTTGAGAATGAATTCCAACTATTTCTCCCGGAGAGATTTCTGTGTTTGGAATGGAGAGTTGTTTTTCATGGGTTTCTAGCTTAAGATTGGTAAACTTTAGTTTAATTGGCTTTTCTTGTTTTGGGATAATTTCTACACCTGATCTTTCAAGAGGGATATCTAACAAGTGTCCAATTTTATCAATTGCCGCGCATAGATCATAATAAGTTTCCATATACTTGCCAGCTTTAGCTAAACTATCAAAAATTTTAGAAGCAATAATTTCAGCCGCAATTAACTGCCCCAAAGAAATTCCCCCTTGAATCACAAGCCAACCTCCAAATCCAAGCACAATTCCACTTCCAGTTACTTGCAAAGCAATGTAAGTTGCAAT